>JBIKUN010000224.1:0-4631 GCA_044347565.1 Vicinamibacterales bacterium
CGGCGCCTGGGGATTCCCCGCGCATCGCCACATCGCCGAGCGCATGATCCCGCTGCTGCCGGCGGAACTGCGGCCGCTCTTCGAAGCGCGCAAGGTGTTCATCGCCGAACGCGTCGTCGATCCGGACCTCTGGCGCAACGTGGGCTGGGACGAGGAGCCGCCGAACCATTTCCTCGACCTCGACGCCGAGCCCTACGGCGCCTATCCCTTCGACGCGCTGCCGCGCGCGTACGACCAGGCGGTGGAGAAGTTCGGCCGCGAAGTCGTGCACCGCGAAGGCACGCTGCCGTGGCGCACGGCGGAGTTCTACGGGCGGCTGCAGCGCGAGTTCGCGGCGCTGAAGCGTCCCGTGCCGTCACCCTACGTGCTCGACAACATCGCGCTCTACGCGGCCGTGCTGACTCACTACGTGAGTGACGGCCATGTGCCGCTGCACGCGGTGAAGAACTACGACGGCCAGCTCACGGGCCAGCCGGGCGCGCACGGACGTTTCGAGAGCGACCTCTTCGAGCGGTATCAGTCGTCGCTCAGCGTCGTGCCCGCGCCGCGTCCGCCCGTCACCGACCCGCGTGGCGAGATGTTCCGCATCCTGCTCGAGAGCTACCGCCTGGCCGCGCCGATGCTGGCCGCCGACAAGGCCGCCGCGGCCGGCCGCGAGTACTACGACGACGGATTCTACGAGGCGTTCCGCAAGGAGGCGTTGTCCACCGTGGACCAGCGTGTGGCCGACTCGATCGCCGCATCAGCGGCTTTCATCGCCGGTGCCTGGGAGCAGGCGGGGAAGCCCGCCGTGCCCCTGACGCTCTCGCGCCCGCCGCGCCGCGTGCCGCCGCCGGCGCCGGCGAAATAGGCCGCAACCTCGCGGTCAGCCTTTCCGTCACACCCCGCATGCACGTGTTCCTCATTCCGATCGGCGCCGATCATTACGAGCCGTACTACGAGCCCGCCGCCGACGACGACGGCCCGGCACCGGAGGAGGGCGAGGGCTTCATCGCCCGGCAGCGCCGCCGGCTCGCCGAGATGGTGCGCGAGGCGGAAGCCGAACGGCACCGCCGTCACGCCACGGACGGCGCCGCCGGTGTCGGCGCGGCCCCGGGCCTGGGCGCCCGCATCAAGCGGAACGTGATGCGGTGGATCGTGGAACGGGCGGCCGAACAGCGCCTGCTCTGGCACCTGCGGACGGCCGATGCGGCAACGCTGCACGCGCCCGATGACCTGGCGCCGCACGACGCGCTCTCGCTGTTCATCGCCGGACTCAAGCGCGATGCCGACCGCCACTTCCGGTGGTTCGTCCTGAACCTCGTGCTGCTCATCGCCTCGGGCGTCCTCTTCTTCATCCCCGGGCCGAATCTCATCGGCTACTACTTCACGTTCACCACGGTGGGGCATCTGCTGGCGTGGCGCGGCGCCTCGCGTGGTGGCGCGCAGGTGGCGTGGCAGGTTGCCGCGAGCGAGGATCTCACCGGGCTGCGCGCCGCCCTGCGCCTGCCGGCGGCCGAAAAGACGACGCGGCTGCAGGAACTGGCCGACCGTCTGGGCCTGCAGCATCTCGTCACGTTCGTCGAGCGGCTGGCGGTTCCGTCCGCGTGATAGGCTGGCCGGCGTGACCCTGCAGGAGCTGGCCGACCGCATCGGCGCGCGACTCGACGGCGCGGGAGACGTGGCCGTGCACCGCGTCGCCGGCCTCGAAGCCGCCGGCCCCGGGGACGTCACCTTCCTGGCGAGCGCGGCCTACGCGGACCGCGTCGCGGCGACGCGCGCGTCGGCCATCATCCTCGGCGCGCATGGCAGCGCGCCCTGCGCCGTGCTGCGTGTGACCGACCCGTATCTCGCCTTCGCGCGCGCGGCGGCGGCGCTCGCGCCGCCCTCGACGCTGCCGGTGGGCGTACATCCCACGGCGGTCATCGCGGCGGATGCCGTGCTCGGCGAGGGCGTGGGTATCGGGCCGCTCGCCGTCATCGGCGCCGGCGCGGTGATTGGCGCGCGCACGGTCATCGACGCCCACGCGGTCATCGGCGCCGGCACCGAGATCGGCCCCGACTGCGTGATCCACGCGCACGTCTCGGTGCGTGAGCGCTGCCGCCTCGGCGCCCGCGTCGTGCTGCAGAACGGCGTCGTCATCGGTGCCGATGGCTTCGGCTTCGCGCGCCGTCCGGACGGCACGCACGAGAAGATTCCGCAGACGGCGCCGGTCGTGCTCGAGGACGACGTCGACGTCGGCGCCAACACCACCATCGACCGTCCGGCCGTGGGCGAGACGCGGATTAAGGCTGGCGCCAAGATCGACAACCTCGTGCAGATCGCGCACGGCGTCGTCATCGGCGCGCGCACGCTGCTCGCGGCCCAGGTGGGCATCGCCGGCAGCACGACCATTGGCGACGACGTGATGTTCGGCGGCCAGGTGGGCGTGGCCGGTCACATCACCGTGGGCGACGGCGTGAAGGCCACCGGCCAGACCGGCATCACGAACTCACTCGCGCCGGGCCTCTTCGTGTCGGGGCTGCCGGCCATCGACAACCGCGAGTGGCGCCAGGCCTCGGTACTCGTGGGACGTCTGCCCGAGCTGCGGCGTCGCTTGCTGCAGATGGAACGCCGCCTCGCGGCGCTCGAAGCGGCGCACCGCGGGCGCGAAACCCCCGTGCCATAATCGATCGACAGCCTATGTCCACACTCGTTGCGCGGGTCGTCTCTTCTTTCCGGCGCCGCGTGCTTGCGGCGGCCGGCGTGGCGCTCCTCGTGGCCGGCGCATTCTTCGTGCCGCTCGACGCCGCAGTGGCCCCGCCCAGGCTGCAGTACCAGCGCTTCACGCTGCCGAACGGGCTCACCGTGATCCTGCATTCGGATCGCTCCACGCCGATCGCGCACGTCCAGACCTGGTACCACGTCGGCTCGAAGAACGAACGGCCGGGCCGCACCGGCTTCGCGCACCTCTTCGAACACATGATGTTCAAGGGCTCGAAGAACGTCGAGCCCGAGCAGCACACGTCGATCGTGTCGTCGGTGGGCGGGCGCGCCAACGCCTACACGAACGAAGACGCCACGGTGTACTGGAACACGGTGCCGTCCCAGTACCTGCCACTCGTGCTGTGGATGGAAGCCGACCGCCTGGGCTCGCTGCGCATCGACGAGTCGACGTTCATCAGCGAACGCGAGGTCGTGAAGGAAGAGCGGCGCATGCGCGTCGACAACCAGCCGTTCGGCAACCTGAACGAGCTGCTCTACAAGGCGGCCTTCACGTCGCATCCCTACAAGAACCCGGTCATCGGCAGCATGGCCGACCTCGACGCGGCGACCATCGACGACGTCCGCGCCTTCTTCAACGCCTTCTACATCCCGGCCAACGCCACCGTCGTCATCGCCGGCGATTTCGACGTGGCCGAGACGACGAACCTCGTCACGCGCTACTTCGGCCGCATTCCGGCCGGCGCCGGCAAGGTGCCGCGCGACATCACGCCAGAGCCGGTGCAGGCGGCCGAGAAGCGGTTCACGCTCGAGGAGAACTGGCCGCTGCCCGCCGTGATCGTGGCGCATCACATCACCTACGACGGCCACCCGGATTCCTACCCGCTGCACGTGCTGGCGAAGGTGCTGTCGGACGGCAACAGCTCGCGCATCTACCGCAGCCTCGTCTACGACAAACGTCTGGCGGTGGCGGCGTTCGGCAGCGCCAACCTCATCGAGCACCCGAACCTCTTCTACGCCGTGGCGCTCGTCGCGCCGGGGCAGTCGGCAGACGCGGTCGAGAAGGCGCTCATCGCCGAACTCGACACGGCCGCGGCCGAGGGCATCACCGATCGCGAACTGCAGCGCGCCAAGAACCAGTTCGCGCGCGACTACATTCTGGGCCGCGAGTCGGTGCAGGCCAAAGCCGGTGTCCTGGCGCATGCCGAGGTCCTGCATGCGGACCTCGCGACGGCCGACGGCGAGTTCACCACCTTCCAGACCATGGCGCGCGCCGACGTCCAGCGCGTGGCGAAGAAGTACTTCACGTCCGGGTCGCGCGTGGTCATGCACGTGCGGCCGAAGAACGGGGGCAGCCGCCCATGAGCCGTCGAGCCTTCCACATCGTGCAGACGTCGCTGCTGGCGTCGATCGGCGTGCTCGTCACGTCGGTGGGCCTGTCGGCCGGACAGGGGGCGCGCCTGCCGATGGTGGCCGATGCCCTGCGCTGGCCGTCGGAACGGCCGCCGCGTCCGCTGGCCGCGACGAAGGTCACGTTCCCCCTCTACGAAATCCGCACGCTGCCGAACGGCCTCAAGGTCGTGCTCGTCAGCCAGAACGAACAGCCGATCGTGAGCGCGCGCATGCTCGTGCGTGCCGGCGCCGCCCAGGATCCGAAGGGCAAGGAAGGCCTGGCGATGCTGACGGCGGCGCTGCTCGACCAGGGCACCGCCACGCGCAGCTCGGCGCAGATCGCCGAGGAGATCGACTTCATGGGCGGGCTGCTCGGCACCGGCGCCGGCACCGACCTGAGCTTCGTGAACACCGTCAGCATGACCGACGGCCTCGGCCCGGCTCTCGACCTCATGAGTGACGTCGTGCGGAAGCCCGCGTTCGCGGACGCCGAGATCGAACGCCAGCGCCAGCAGGCGCTGTCGTCGCTCACGGTGGCTGCCGACGATCCCGACACG
>JBIKUN010000225.1:0-4613 GCA_044347565.1 Vicinamibacterales bacterium
CAGGATGCCGCGCAGCACGAAGGCCACGTTGGCCGGCCGCTCGCCGAGCCGCCGCATGAAGTACGGGAACCACTGCCTGCCGAACGGCACGTAGACGCGCACCCTGTAGCCGTCGGCCAGGAGCTGCGTCTGCAGGTCGCGGCGGATGCCGTAGAGCATCTGGAACTCGAAGCGGTCGCGGCCGATGCCGTGCGCGACAGCGTACGCTTTCACCGCATCGATCATCAGCGGGTCGTGCGTGGCGACGGCGGGGTAGGGGTTGTGCGCGAGCAGCGTCTCGGCCAGCTGCACGAAGGCGGCGTCGACGTCCTCCAGGCGCTGGTGGGCGACACTCTCCGGCTCGCGATATGCGCCCTTGACGAGCCGCACGCGCGCGCCAAGGCGGTTCAGCCGTTCGATGTCGCCCGTACTGCGCCGCAGGCACGACTGAATCACCGTGCCGACGCCGGTGTAGCCGAGCCCCCACACCGTCTCGAGGATCTCGAGCGTGGCGTCGGTGTACGGCGAGTTCTCCATGTCGATGCGCACGAAGAACCCGTGCGGCGCCGCCGCTTCGAGCACGCGCCGCAGGTTGTCCACGGCGGTGGCGCGGTCGACATCGAGCCCGAGCTGGGAGAGCTTCAGCGACAGGTTCCGTTCGACACCCGCCTCAACCACCGCCTCGATGAGGCGCACGTAGTCGCGTGCCGCCTGCGCGGCCAGCTCCACGGTGCCGACGCTTTCCCCCAGGTAGTCGAGCGACACGCCGAAGCCGCGCGCGCCGAGCGTGCGAGCCGCGGCGAGGGCCTCCTCGGTGGTTTCACCGGCGATGAAGCGACGGGCGAAGCCGTAGCCGGGCGCCATGCCGTAGCGCGAGGCCACGCGGCGCAGCAGGTCGATGCGCGCCAGCGTGTGGAAGACGGCCTTCGACGTGGCGGCAATCATCAGGGGGTGGCAGCCACGGGTGCTGGCAGCAGATGTTCGATGGCCCGCGCGTAGTACCGGAGGAGGTTGCGCTCGCGCACACGGAAGCGCCCGTCGTCGCGGGCGATGATGCCGCGCGCCTCGAGCGGTTCGGCCGCCGCGGCGATGACGGCCGCGGCCGTCGTGACGTCCAGATTGGCGCCTTCGGCCTGCAGGTCCTCGAGCAGGCCGGCGATGCGATCCTCCAGCCCCTGATCCGACATCGACGGCCCGAGCGCCGTGGCCATGAGCGCCGTCGGCAGCACCTTCACCTGCCGGCCGATGCGCTCCATCACGTGGTGCCCGAGCTCGAGCACCGACGTGCGCGAGTCGGCGCTGAAGCCGTCGAGGCTGATCGGCGCCCCGAAGGTGACGAACGCACGGCTCCGGTAGCCCACCGCGTAGCGCACCATCTCGGCCACTTCCCGGCTGAAGGCGCGCTGTGAGCGCTTGACCTTCTGCCGCGCCAGCACGTGATCCTCGAGCACGAGATCGTAGGCAATCGACACCGGCAGGATGACGAGACCCGGCTGCGCTGCCTGCAGGCAGGCGGTGAGCAGCCCGGTTTTCGGCGCCTTGATCTCGCCGCTGTAGCTCCGGCCGCCTTCCGGATAGAAGAAGAAGTCCTGCGTGCGCAGCAGCTCGGCCACATACGCCTTGAGCGTGATGTGGTACGCCGGGTCCTTGGTGTTGCGGCGGATCGGCAGCGCCCCGACGACGTGCCGCTGGATGAGCCCGAGCGGCCCGCCGAACAGGTTGATGCCGGCGGCGATGACCGGCGGACGCAGCCCGGCGTCGTCGAGCGCGAGCAGCTCGAGCAGGTAGTCCATGTGGCTGCGGTGGTTCGACGCGTAGACCACGCGGTGGCCCGCCGCCACCGTCTCGTTCGCGATCGACACGTGCTCGTCGATGCGGTCGAGCTTCCGCAGGATCGGATAGAGCGGATACTCGAGCGCCCGGTAGAGCTCGTAACGCTGCGTCGTGCGCAGCTCGTCGAGGTAACCTTCGACGCGGGCGCGTGCTTCCTCGCCCTGCACGCCGTGACTGCCGGCCAGGTACTTCGCCACTTCCTCCCGCGCGAAGACCGCCTCGGCGACCGGATCGCTCATTGCGCGTCGGCCTCCATGGCGCGGCAGATGGCGTCGGCGAACTCGCTCGTCGACGCCGTACCGCCGATGTCGCGCGTGCGCGTGGCGCCGGCGAGCACCGTGGTGACGCCGCGCATGACGCGATCGGCGGCGGCGTCTTCGTTCAGGTGCCGCAGCATCAGCACGCCCGAGAGCAGCAGGGCGAGCGGGTTGGCGATGTTCTTCCCGGCGATGTCCGGCGCGCTGCCGTGCACGGCTTCGAACACGCCGACGCCATCGGCGCCGAGGTTGGCCGCCGGCACGACACCCAGGCCGCCGACGAGACCGGCGCACAGGTCCGACACGATGTCGCCGTAGAGGTTCGGCAGCAGCAGCACGTCGAACTTCTCGGGGAACATCACGAGCTGCATGCAGGCAGCGTCGACGATCCGCTCGTCGTACTGGATGTCCGGGAAGTCCCTGGCGACGCGGCGGGCGCACTCGATGAAGAGGCCGTCGCTCAGCTTCATGATGTTCGCCTTGTGCACGGCGGTGACCCGCTTGCGCTTCTGGCGGCGTGCATGTTCGAAGGCGAAGCGCGCGATCCGCGTGGAGGCAGCGTCGGTGATGATCTTCAGGCTCTCGACCACGCCCGGGACGACGGTGTGTTCGAGGCCGGCGTAGAGGTCCTCGGTGTTCTCGCGCACGATGACGAGGTCGACGCCCTCGTAGCGCGACTTCACGTTCGGCAGGTTCCACACCGGCCGCAGGTTGGCGTAGAGCTCGAGCGCCTTGCGCAGGCCGACGTTCACGCTCGTGAAGCCCTCGCCGATGGGCGTCGTGATCGGGCCCTTGAGCGCGCACTTCGTCTTGCGGATGGAGGCGAGCAGCGGCTCGGGCAGCGTCGTGCCGTGCGCGGCCACGGCGTTGGCGCCGGCCTCGAAGGACTCCCAGGTGGCCTTCAGCCCGGCGGCCTCGAGTACCTGAACGACGGCGGCGCTGACTTCCGGCCCAATGCCGTCGCCAGGAAGGAGCGTAATCGTGTGAGTCATGCGGGTTGTGTGCCTATTCTCTCGCCTCCCACGCCGCCACGGCGATGCCCGCCAGGGCCATCGCGGTGACGATCGTGGTGGACAGACCGTGCAGGAAATCGAACCGCACCCGGCGCGGATCCGTGGCCGCGACCGAGGCCATCGGGCCGTTGATTTCGCGCCGCAGGCCTTCGGCCTCGGGCAGGACGATGTGCGCGGTGTAGGCGTTGGCCAGCAGCATGGCGCCGAGCAGCAGGGCGCGGATGCCGTAACTGACGGGTTTGGGCCCGAACAGCCGCAGGATCGTCATCGTGACGAGCATCACGACGCCGGCCACGTCGCCGGCGAGCAGCACGCGGCGGAGCACCTCGCCGAAGGCCGCCCCGGCCAGCATGCGCCCGGTGGCGCCCGCCTCGGTCTGGAGTACGCCGAAGAGCGCCGGCGCCACGAACGCCCCGGCGGCCACGAGCGCCCCGACCCACACGACGAGCGCCAGCACGTAGGCGTAGCGCAGCACGATCATCCGTCCATTTTAGTTGTGTTTGGCCCAAACCGGGGCCTTCTGGTCCGCGCTTCGTGATTGCCCGTGTCCGGAGGCGGCTGTTAGACTCTGCGCGGAGGATTTCGCGTGAGTGTTGAGACGTCCCGTGTCGTACCTGTACTGAAGAACATCGCGACACGGCTTCGCATCGAGTCGATTCGTGCCACGACCGAGTCCGCCAGCGGCCACCCGACGACCTGCATGTCGGCGGCGGACCTCATGGCGGCGCTGTTCTTCGCCGAGATGCGTTACGACCCCGCCAATCCCCGCCACGAGCACGCCGACCGGCTGGTGCTCTCGAAGGGGCACGCCGCGCCGCTGCTCTACGCCGCGTGGGCCGAGGCCGGGTTCATCGCCACGTCCGACCTGCTGAACCTCCGCAAGTTCACCTCTGACCTCGAAGGCCATCCCACGCCGCGGCTGCCCTTCGTGGACGTCGCCACCGGCTCGCTCGGCCAGGGGCTCTGCGCCGGCATCGGCACGGCGCTCAACGCCCGGCGCCTCAACTCCGACTACCGCACCTACGTGCTCATGGGCGATGGCGAGAGCGCCGAAGGTTCGGTCTGGGAAGCGGCGGCGGCCGGCCAGTTCTTCGCGCTCGACAACCTCGTCGGCCTCACCGACATCAACGCCCTCGGGCAGAGCCGTGGCACGCAGTTCGAGCACGACCTGGCGTCGTTCGAGCGGCGCTGGAAGGCGTTCGGCTGGCACGCCATCGCCATCGACGGCCACGACATGGCGCAGATCCTCGGCGCGCTCGCCGAGGCGCGCAGCACCACCGGCAAGCCCACGATGATCCTCGCCCGCACCCTCAAGGGCCAGGGCGTGAGCTTCCTGGCCGGGCAGCCCGGGTGGCACGGCAAGGCGCTCAAGAAGGGCGACGAGCTCACGCGCGCGCTGGCCGAACTCGACGCGCAGCTCGTGCCCGAACCGGCCGGTTCGTCGGCCGAGATCCGCCGCCCCTCGGGCCCGGCCCACACGCCGGTCACGCCGAAGGCCGTGGCGCCGCCCACCTACACGCTCGGCGAGCTC
>JBIKUN010000226.1:0-4592 GCA_044347565.1 Vicinamibacterales bacterium
GGCTCACGCCGCCCTCGCGCGTGCTGCTCATCACCGGGCCGAACACGGGCGGCAAGACCGTGGCCCTCAAGACCACGGGTCTGCTCGCGCTCATGGCGCAGGCCGGGCTGCACATCCCGGCCGCGGAGGGGTCCACGCTGCCGGTCTTCCGCACGCTCTTTGCCGACATCGGCGACGAGCAGTCGATCTCGGCGAGCCTCAGCACGTTTTCGGCGCACATCACGAACATCGCGGCGATGGACCGCGCGATGCAGCTGCCGGCGCTCGTGCTGCTCGACGAAGTGGGCACCGGTACCGACCCGGCCGAAGGCGGCGCGCTCGCCACCGCGATCATCGCGCACTTCAAGGAACGCGGCGCCCTCGTCTTCGCAACCACGCACTACGACGCGCTGAAAACCTGGGGCACGGCGACCGACGGCGTCACGACGGCGGCCTTCGCCTTCGATCCGCACACCTTCGCGCCGAGTTACCGCCTCATCTACGGCGCGCCGGGACGCAGCCTCGCGATCGAAATCTCGCGGCGCCTGGGTCTGCCGGCCGCCGTCATCGCCGCCGCGCGCAACTACCTGTCGGACGACCGCAAACGCCTCGACGCGCACCTCGAACGCGTCGACGCACAGGCCCGCGCCCTCGACAGCGAACGCCGCAAGCTCGAACGGGAACGCGCAGCACTGGCCGACCAGAACGCGGCGCTGCGCCTGCGCGAGAGCGCCGTGGCCGAACGCGAGGGCCGGCTCGCCAAACGGGTGAACGAGAAACTCGACGACCGCCTGCGCCAGGCGCGCAAGGACATCGACGATGTCATCGCACAACTGAAGGAGAAGTCGGAGACGCTCATCGAGCAGGCCTCGGCGCGCGCGGCGCGGGCCGCCGTCTCCACGGGCGAGGCCGGCGCCGTGCGGGTGGCGGCCGCGGCCGCCGTGAACCGCATCGTCGAGGGCCTGCGCCAGCCGGGGGCCGGGCCCGCGGCGCCGAACGAGCCGCCGCGGCCGGTCACCGTGGGCGCCCGCGTCAGCGTGGGTGGCATGGGCCTCGAAGGTGTCGTGGTCGCGGTGGATGGCAAGAACGCCGAAGTGGACGTGCGCGGCAAGCGCATGCGCGCGAAGGTGGCCGATCTGCGCGTCACAGCCAGCGCGCCGGCAGCCTCGGCGAAACAGGCGGCGCCCGTGCGCGTGAACGTGGACCTGCAGCCCCGCGACGGTCTCCTGACCGAGCTGAACGTCATCGGCTGCACGGTCGATCAGGCGGTGGATCGCGTGTCGAAGTTCCTCGACGACGCGCTCGTCACCGACATCCGCGAGCTTCGCATCGTGCACGGCCATGGCACCGGCAGCCTGCGCCGCGGCCTGGAGTCGTTCCTGAAGGGCCATCCGCTCGTGATGAAGTTCACGCCGGCGCCGCCGAATCAGGGCGGCGGGGGCGCCACGATCGTCGAGCTCACGGACTGAGCGCAGCTCAGAGGGACACGATCGTCACGCCGGCGTTGCGCGGATCGAGCCGCACGCCGCGTACCGCGGCGATGCGGCGCAGCCGCTCGTGCAGCGCGCCGCGCAGCCGTCCGCCGGAGCGGCCGTGGATGAATCGCAGTTCGGCATGCCCGGCCCGGAGCGCCGCGTCGAGCGCGTCGTCGATGCGGAGCAGCGCTTCGTCCACCCGCAGTCCGTGCAGGTCCACCTCGACCGGTGCGTGGCCGCGCACGGGCGCCGCCGGCGCCGTGGTCGAAGCGGGCGGGATCGAGGGCGCGGCCACGCGGCGGGACGCCGGGGCTGGCGTCGCGTCGGTCGCCGCCACGACCACCATCCGCGCCTGAATCTGCACGAGCAGACGGCCGCCGTTGCGCACCTCGCGCACGACGCCCTTGCCCTGTGGCGTCTGCACGGCGTCACCCACCGAGAAGGCAGCCATCGTCGTGGCTACGATACCTTCGCCGGGCCGTCGTGTGCGCTAGTGGTGTGGTTCGACGAGCGCGCGCAGACTGCGATACCGCTCGGCGAGCTCGGCGAACGTGCGGGCGAGGCTGCCCTGTTCGACATCGCTGCCGCCGCCGTGGCGGTCTGGATGGTACAGGTGCGCCAGACGGCGATACTCACGGCGCAGGTCGTCGGCGCTGAAGTTGGCTTCGAGGCGCGCGCCGAGGTCGAGCAGGCGGTTGAAGGCGCGCCGCTCTTCGTCCGAGAAGGCGTGATCAGCCCGGCATGATGCGGTGGCCGAGGCAGCGGGCCACCGCGGCACCGCGGCAGTCAGCGGCCGCGCGAACAGGAAGGCCGTCTCCGCTTGTGGCCCGCCGCCCGCGGCCCACGCCTGACGTCGCGGCGCGGACACTCTGGCCGGCTCGGCGGGCACCCGGCCGAGCGCCTCGTCCAGCACGTCGGCGAAGGACCGGGCACGCACGTGTCTGGAATCGGCCGCGCGCTGCCAGGCTTGACCCGCGCCGGCGGGTGGGCCTGCCATAATCGCGGGGATGGCCCCACCGCGCGGCGACGACGCCGATTCGTCCGACCTCCCCGCGCGCCTGCGTGCCGCGGCAGCGCTGCTCGAGCAGGTGGCGGCCGATCGCGCCCTGCTCGCCGCCTTGCCCGACCAGGAACGCCAGCGCCTCATCACCGCCGCCGGCGACGTCTTCTGCCCCGACGTGAGTGCGCGCCGCAAGCTGGCGAAGGCCATGGTGCGGAAGCGCCAGGCAGCCACGACCGAGCGCGACGAGACCGTGCTCGCCGCTACGGGCATCCGCCAGCTGCGGCAGAAGCCGGTGTTCACGACGCCGAACGTGCTGCCGCCGGCCGGCTTCACGCAACACGAGATAGACGGCGACCCGGCGTTCCGCGAGGTCGTCGAGCCGCGCAACTGCTACATCTGCAAGCAGGACTACGCGACGATCCATCATTTCTACGACGCCCTCTGTCCCGCCTGCGCGGAATTCAACCTGCGCAAGCGCACGGAACTGGCCGACCTCACCGGCCGCGTCGCGCTTCTCACGGGCGGACGCGTCAAGATCGGCTACCAGGCGGGCATCAAGCTGCTGCGCGCCGGCGCGCACCTCATCGTCACCACGCGGTTCCCGCGCGATTCGGCGGCGCGATACGCCGCCGAGCCCGACTTCGCCGACTGGGGCCATCGCCTCGAGGTCTTCGGGCTCGACCTGCGCCACACGCCGAGCGTCGAGGGTTTCTGCCGGCACCTGCTCGCCACGCGCGACCGGCTCGACTTCATTGTCAACAACGCCTGCCAGACCGTGCGGCGGCCGCCCGGCTTCTACGAACACATGATGGCGCGCGAGCAGGCGGCGGTCGACGGGCTGCCGGTGCCGGCCCGCGCCCTCGTGGGCGCCTACGAGGGCCTGCGCGCCGCGCACGTGCTGCCCGAGGCGGGCGTGGCCCTCGCGGCCCCGCGCGCGCGGGCGCTGGCCGGCGTGACGCACGCGGCGGCGCTGTCGCAGGTGGCCCTGCTGCCGGACGACGGTGCCGGCCGCGACCTCTTCCCCGACGGCCTGCTCGATCAGGACCTGCAGCAGGTGGATCTGCGCGAGACCAACTCGTGGCGCCTGCGCCTCGACGAGGTGGCCGCCGTCGAACTGCTCGAAGTGCATCTCGTGAACGCGGTGGCGCCGTTTCTGCTGAACGCGCGGCTGAAGCCGCTCATGCTGCGCACGCCGGGGCGCGAGAAACACATCGTCAACGTCTCGGCCGTCGAGGGTCAGTTCTACCGGAAGTTCAAGACGACGCGGCACCCGCACACCAACATGGCGAAGGCGGCGCTCAACATGATGACGCGCACGGCGGCGGCTGATTACCACGCTGACGGCATCCACATGAACAGCGTCGACACCGGCTGGGTGACTGACGAGGATCCCGTGCAGATCGCCGCCCGCAAGACCGCCGAGCAGGGCTTCCATCCGCCGCTCGACATCGTGGACGGCGCCGCCCGCATCGTCGATCCGATCATCGACGGCCTCAACACCGGCACGCTCGTGTGGGGCCAGTTCCTCAAGGACTACCGGCCCACCGACTGGTAGCCGGAGCCACGCGCATGCTGACCATCTACTCCGACCGTCACCACCGGCACCACGGCACCGCGGAACTCATCGACGGCACGCTGAAGCCGTGCTTCGAGATGCCGCGCCGGGCCGAGATCATCCTCGCCCGCGTGCGCGACGTGGACCTCGGCGAGGTCATCGCGCCGCGTGCCTTCGGCCTCGACCCGGTGCGCCGCGTGCACGACGCCGGCTTCGTCGCGTTCCTCGAACACGCGTGGGCCGACTGGACAGCCCTGGGCCGCACGAACGACGCGCTGCCGCTCGTCTGGCCGGTGCCGAGCGTGCGCCACGACCGTGTGCCGCGTCACATCGACGGGCGGCTCGGCTACTACTCGTCGGATGCCGGCGTGCCGATCACGGCCGGCACGTGGGACGCCGTGCAGGCCAGCGCGGACGTCGCACTCACCGGCGCGCAGGCGATCCTCGACGGCACCGCCAGCGCCTTCGCGCTCTGCCGCCCGCCAGGACACCACGCCGCGGCCGCCGCGATGGGCGGCTACTGTTACCTGAACAACGCGGCGATTGCCGCGCAGTACCTGCGCGATCACGGCTGCGCCCG
>JBIKUN010000103.1:0-16593 GCA_044347565.1 Vicinamibacterales bacterium
GCGAGCCGCGCGACTTCGATCACGAGATCGACGGCAAGGGCCTGTATGTGATGCCGGGCTTCGTCGACATGCACGTGCACGGCTCCACGCGCGGCAAAGCGCCTGATCTGGGCTACGCTTACAAGCTGTGGCTCGCCCACGGCGTCACGACCGTGCGCGGCGTGTCGCTGTCGTCGCACGCGGTCACCGCGTCGGAAAAAGCGCGGTCCGAGAAGAACGAAATCGCCGCCCCGCGCATCTTCAACTACCAGACGCTCGGCTCCGGCTGGACCGGCGGCCGCATCCTCACCGCGGACAAGGCGCGTGAGTGGGTGCGCTGGGGCGCCGCCAACGGCGTCGACGGCATCAAGTTCTTCAACCGCGGCGACGAGACGCCCGAGATCATCCGCGCCGCCATCGACGAGGCCCACAAGAACAAGATGGGTACCGTGGGCCACCTCTCGCAGAACGGCGTCGCCAACTTCAACGCCCGCGACGCCGGCGAGGCGCACCTCGACACCATCACGCACTACTACGGGCACATGGAGTCGCTGCTCAAGGGCCGGACGATCCAGGAATACCCGATCGGCTACGACTACAACAACGAGCAGGACCGCTTCGGCGACATCGCCCGCATCTGGAACCAGACCTACGAACCCGGCTCGCCCGAGTGGGTCGCGTACCTCGAGCAGCAGAAGAAGAACAACGTCAACTTCGATCCGACGTTCAACATCTACGCCGCCTCACGCGACCTGATGCGCGCCCGCAACGCCGACTGGCACCAGACCTACACGATGCCGCAGCTCTGGAACTTCTTCCAGAGCACACGCGACAACCACGGCTCGTACTTCTACGACTGGACCAGCGAGAACGAGTTCCACTGGAAGCAGTTCTACCAGCGCTACATGCGGCTCATCAACGACTACAAGAACATGGGCGGCAGCGTCACCGTGGGCACCGACTCGGGCTTCATCTGGAAGACCTACGGCTTTGCCTACATCGAGGAGCTGGAGCTCTTCCGCGAGGCCGGCTTCCTGCCGCTCGAGATCGTCCGCGCGGCGACGATGAACGGCGCCCGCAAGCTGTACGAACCGCGCGGCGAAGCGGCGCCAATGGGCGTGGTGCGCCCCGGCATGCTGGCCGACCTCGTCATCGTCGGCGAGAACCCGCTCAGCAACCTGAAGGTGCTCTACGGGACCGGCCACATGCGCCTCAACCCGCAGACCAACAAGCAGGAAAAAGTCGGCGGCGTGAAGTTCACGATCAAGGACGGCATCGTCTACGACGCGCAGAAGCTGCTGGCCGACGTGGCCGCGGCGGTGGCCGCCGAGAAGCGGGCTGCTCCCGGCACCGCGCAGCAGTAAGGCCCCTCTCTTCGGTGACGTCGGCGGGTCACGCCGGCGTCACCTCGCCGGTTCAGCCCGCCGTCTCCCCGTCCGGGTCCGCCATCGCGACCAGGTGTTCGACCGCACGCAGCAGTGCTGTCGTGGTGAACGGCTTGTTGAGCCGGGCCACGCGGTCGCCGGCACGAGCAGCACCGCGAGGCGCGGCCGCGCCGCCCGCAGGTGTGCGAACGCCTCGGCCGGACGCGGCGCGATCGACGCGTCCACGATCAGGCGTGGCAGGCCGCGCAGGCGGGCACGGCCGGCACTCCACTGCACCGGGTTGCATCAGAAGTCGGGGCTTCGCCGACCAAGGTGGAGCTGGACTGGATATGCTATGGGCAGGCGTGGCACGGTCCCCCTGCCGGCTATGACGCTTCCCTCTCGCACCGACCCGCAGACAGACCCGCGTGGCCGCCACCGCGCCGGCTGGCTGTTCGTCGTCACGGCGGTGATGGTGGCGGGCATGGTGCTGGTCACGACACGGCTCACGACGTCACACGATTGGGGCGACGACTTCGCCGGATACCTGCTGCAGGCGCGAGCTCTGGCCGACGGCAACGCGTGGGCCGAAGTCGAGTTGAATGGGCGGCTCCTCGAAAGCAGTGACCGCCGGGTCGGCCCCGACGGCTATCCCTGGGGCGTGCCGGCGCTCCTGAGCCTCGCCGCGCGCGTCGTCGGATGGGACGTGAATGGCTTGAAGGTCCTGGGCTTCGCGTCGTTCGTGCTGCTCTCGGCGTTCCACCTGCGGCTCCTCCGCCAGGCCGGGCTCGGCCCCGGTGCGATCGCGGTCTGCGGGGCCGCCGTGCTGTGGCAACCCGCTCTGCTCGAGCACGTCGACATCATCGGCTCGGATCTGCCGTTCCTCGCCGTGTCTGCCGTCTACCTGTCGCTGATGGTCACGACCCTGCAGCGGCACGCGCGCACACGGCGGCTCGACGCCGCCTGGCTCGGCACGGCGGCGTTCGTGGCTGCCGCGTCGTTCGCGATCCGGTCGAACGGCGCGGTCCTCCTCGGCACCACGATCCTCACCGCCGCGTATTGCCTGATGACCGGCTATGCCCTGACGCGCCGGCAGCTGATCCTCGGCGTCAGCGCGTTCGCCGGCGCGGCGCTCGCCGGGTACCTCGTCTTCTTCACGCTGCTGCCGGATGGCACGGCGATCCACATCGCCCTGCTGGTGCCGGAGTCGGCACGCTTCACCCGGCGCGCGCAGGAAGTCGTCGGCGACATGACGCAGTTCGTGCCGCTGACGTGGCTGCCGGACGCGGTCGACCACCTGGTCGTGCTGGCGCTGGGCCCGTTGGCACTCGTCGGCGTGTGGGCCATGGGGGCCACGGGACTCATGCTGGGCACGGTGCTCGCCGCCCACACCCTGCTGCTCCTGCTGTTCCCGAGGAGCGACGGCCCGCGCTACTACTTTCCGCTGCTGCCGCCGCTCGTCCTGCTCTGCTGGTTCGGCACGCTGACCGTGTGGCGTGCACTGGCGGCGCGATGGCCCGGGATGGACACGGTGCGGCCGCTCGCCGGCACGCTGCTGCCCGTGGCGTTTGCCGGCGCGGCGCTGCTCGCCGCCGTGCGGGCGACGGGGCCGTCCGAGGAGCTGGCCCACGGACCGCTGTCTCCGTCGTTCGCCGAGTTGACGAGCGCGGTGCGCCGTTCGGTCACAGGCGACCAGCGGGTGTCGTTCTTCCGCCCCCGCGCCATGCGCTGGTTCAGCGGCCGGCAGGCAGTGGCCGTGACGCAGCTCGACCATCTGGCCCAGGTGGACGCGGTGGCCCTCTACAACCGCCTGTCCCCGGAGCAGGCGTCGTACCTCCAGCCTGCGGAGGCGGCCATCCTCGGCACCGGACAGTTCGCGCTGGTGTTCGAGAACGCCGACTTCAGGCTCTACCTGCGGCGCGCGTCCGGTCGCAACCGCCAGCCGTAGTGCTGCCGGCGGATATCAGAGACGCCAGGGCGTCAGCCCCGCGGCGGCCACGTCCTCGCGTCTGAAGGCGCCCTTGACGTCCGCGAACAGGGCCCCGGGACGCAGACGTGCGGCGAGGCGCGCGACGCCCATGTCCATGTAGAAGCGGTGTGACACCGCCGCGACCATCGCCGCCCCGACCGGCAGGGCCTCCCAGGGCGTCAGCGTGATGCCGTACTCGTGATGACACTCGACCGCATCCGCCAGCGGATCGTGCACCCACACGCGGATGCCGAAGCTCTCGAGTTCGTGCACCAGGTCGGCGACCTTGCTGTTGCGGACGTCCGGGCAGTTCTCCTTGAACGTCATGCCGAGCACGACCACGTCGGCATCCTTGACCTGCAGACCACCGGCGATCATCTGCTTGACGACCTGTTCGGCCACGAACTTGCTCATGCCGTCATTGATCCGGCGGCCCGCCAGGATGACCTGCGGCGTGTAGCCCAGCATCTCGGCCTTGTGGGTCAGGTAGTAGGGATCGACGCCAATGCAGTGGCCGCCGACGAGGCCCGGGCGGAACGGCAGGAAGTTCCACTTGGTGCCGGCGGCTTCGAGCACCTCGTGCGTGTCGATGCCGACCCGGTGGAAGATGAGGGCCAGCTCGTTCATCAGCGCGATGTTGAGGTCACGCTGCGTGTTCTCGATGACCTTGGCCGCCTCGGCCACCTTGATGCTCGACGCCGGATAGACGCCCGCCTCGATGATGGCGCCGTACACCTCGGCCACGCGCTGACAGGTCTCCGGGGTGTCGCCCGACACCACCTTCGTGATCTTCGTGAGGGTATGCTGCCGGTCGCCGGGGTTGATGCGCTCCGGGCTGTAGCCCACGAAGAAGTCGGTCTTCCAGGTCAGTCCCGAACACCGCTCGATCGCGGGGATGCAGATTTCCTCGGTGGCGCCGGGATAGACGGTGGATTCGAAGACCACGATGGCGCCGCGGCTGAGGTGCCGCCCGACGGTCTCTGACGCCGAGAGCAGCGGCGCGAAATCCGGCGTCCTCGCCTCGTCCACCGGCGTGGGCACCGCCACCACGATGAAGTCCGCCTCGGCGAGTCCTGCCGGGTCGCTGCTGCAGGTCAGGTGCGTGCTGGCGCGCAGCTCGTCGGCGCCGACTTCACCGGTCGGATCCTCGAAGCGCTGATACGCCGCCACCTTCGCGGCCGACCGATCGTACCCGAACGTCGGGTACTTCTTGCCGAACTCGACGGCCAGCGGAAGTCCGACATATCCAAGGCCTACGACTGCGATGCGGGTCATATCCCCTGATCTTACCGAAGGACCGGCGGCGCCGCACATCGCGCGTGGCGAGACCGAGCATACGTGTGCAGGCGGCCGAGACCCCGGCGCCGCTGTGCCTCTTTGCACAGCGCCGGCCCTGGCGGGCCGCCATACTGGCGGGGCGTGCGTTCCGCCCCGGATCGCCCGCTGCCCGAGGCGAGTCATGACCTTCCACACCGTGCGTGCCGTTCTTCGGCGCCTGTTCTCGCGCCTGTTCACGCGGTCGGTCTCAGGACGTTCCCTCGATCGCGGCACGATGAGCGCGCAGTGGGTGGCGGCGCAGCGCGCCGGCCGTCAGGACCGCTGAGCCCGCGGCTGCCGGCGGCGCAGCGCGCCGCAGTAGCGCGCTGACGCGTCCACGTCATCACGACAACGTGCCACGGAACTGCAGCGCACAGCCAGTTCCTCCCGCCGGACGGCGCAGCCCGAGTTTCGTCGGCAGCACGCACAGGGTGAGGCTCGGCAGTCGCAGCGGCGGGAACCGTCGTCGGCGCGCTGAAGGGCCGGCGCAAGGGCCTGCCGATCCACCGCCTGGTCCGGATCGGTCGAATGGCGCGCCGCGCCCGCGAGGACGGCCAATGTATCATCTGGGCAGTGCTCGCCGCGTGCATCGCCCTCTGGCTGGGGCTGCTCCTCACACTGCCGCCGCGGCCCTCGCCGTGGCTGGTCGTGGCCTCCGGCCTTCCCGTGCTGGCGCTCGCCTCCTGGCAGGCCGCGCGCCGGCGCACCCGCCCGTGGCGGGCGTTCCTCGACGACACCGCGGACGTCCACGGCCTGGCGCTCGTGCTGCTCTACGCGATCGGGGTGCTGCTGCGTGACACCCACGGCATCACGACCGACGGCGTGACCTACTTCGCGCAGCTCCGCAGCCTGGTCTTCGATCGGGATCTGGACGTGGCGCGTGAGTTCAGCGTGCTCGGCCAGCCGCCGCGGCCCAACCACGTCGTGCCTATCGGCCCCACGCTGCTCTGGGCGCCCCTGTATCTGGTGGTGGCCATCGGCGACGGGCTCGGCCGCATGGCGGGCCTGTGGCGCGCGCCGGCGGATGTGTCGACACTCGGTCTGACCACGCCGTATATGCGTTCGGCGCTGCTGTCGTCGTTCGCGCTTGGCGGTGCGGGACTGGTCGCGCTGCTCGTGTTCCTGCGCGCGCAGTTCTCGAAGGGTGTGGCGTGGACCACCGTGACGCTCCTCTTCGGCGCCACGCCGCTCTTCTGGTACATGGTCTACGAACCGGCCATGACCCATGCGGCCTCGTTCGGCTTCGCCGCGCTCTTCGCCGTGGCGTCCGTGACGTGGCTCGCGCCTCGGGGTCAGACCCCTTACGAATCTCGTATGGGGTCTGACCCCGACACGGCTACCACCGGGCCAACGGTGCGGCAGAGTCTCGTGCTCGGCACGCTGCTCGGCGGGGCCTTCGCCGTCCGGTCGCAGGAAGTGCTCTTCGCGCTGCTGCCGGCGCTGCTCGTCTTCGGCGTGGCGGCGCCGTGGCCGGATCGAGTCGCCCGCGCGCTGCGTCTCGCGGGCTGGGCGTTTCTCGGCGCACTGCCGTGGCTCGTGTTGCAGGCGGTCCACAGCTACGTGCTCTTCTCGCGCTACGACTACAACCTGCTCGGCCAGGGCGGCTACTTCAATCCGCTGCAGTCACGCTGGATCGATACGCTGTTCTCGTCGTGGCACGGGCTGTTCTCGTGGACGCCCGTGGTCTACGTCGCGGCGCTCGGCACGATCGCGTATGTCCGGCGGGAGTGGCGCTGGGCCGTGTCGGCGCTCGTCATCCTGTTCCTGACCGCCTGGGTGAACGGCGCCACGCAGGACTGGGCGGCCGGCTGGTCGTTCGGCGGCCGCCGCTTCTCGAGCGTGCTCGTGCTGCTCGCACCGGGGCTCGCACTCGCGGTCGAGGCCGTGATGCGGCGACCGCTGCTCGCGCTCGCCCCCGTCGTGGCCGGTGCACTGTGGTGGAACCACCTGCTGATGGTGCAGTACACGTCCGGCATGCTGCCGAAGGACGAACCGGTGGCCTTCTCGCGCCTGGTACGACAGCAAGGCGACGTGGCCACACGCGCGCCGTACGCGTATCCCTTCGCCTTCCCCGCCAACGCGTGGTTCGCCTGGCGGCACGATCTGCCGATCGACAAATACGACGTGCTCGCGCCCGTCTCGATCGGCGAGTCGTTCGAGACACGTTTCGATCGCAGCGTCGAGAAGTACCTGCTCGACGGCTGGGAAGCGCCGACCGGGGACGACTGGGGCTCGGCGTGGTGGATTCGCGACACGCCGGCCACGATCGCCGTGCCACTGGCGCTGCCGGCCGGACGCGTGAGCATCACGATTCGCACGCGCACGCGGCTCGATGATCCGGTCGTGCAGGCGGCGCTGGCCCTCGAAATCAACGGCACGCAGGTGGGCCAGTTCGCGGCCGGCGTGCCCGAGCCGTCGAGCGCCACACTCACGGTGCCGGCGGAGGTCGCGGCTCGCGTGCTGCGCACCGGCTTCAACCGGCTCGCCATCCGCAGCCTGGGCGTGTCGCGCGTGGACCCGGCCGACACGCGGCCGCCCGGACCGCTGGCCCGCCGGCGCGATGCCGCGTGGCCGGTGGCGGTGTACGAGCTCAGCATTTCGCACCTGCCGTAAACCGCGCGCTGCCGCCGTATCATGAGGCGCATGCCGACCCGCCTCGCGCTGGCCCTGGTGGCGGCGATCGCCGTCGCCGACCTCTCCCACGTGTTCGTTCCGCCCGCCGAGGCGCAGGCGCCCGCCGGCATCACGATCGTGCCGGTGAGCGCGCCCGATGCGCGACGTCCCGCCGAAGCGTCCGTCGCCATCAACCCCACGAATCCGGACCACGTCATCAGCACGTTCATCCAGACGAGTGAACCGGGGAAGCAGCCGCGCTCGAGTAACTGGGGCTATGTGTCGCTCGACGGCGGACGCACGTGGACGGGCACACCCGCCGCCAATCCCGAGGCGCGCGTGCAGGGCGACGACGTCATCATCTTCGACCGCGCCGGCACCGCCTTCCACACCTACATCGCCTTCGACGGCATCCGCGTGGACCGGCCCGAGCGCGCGTTCTCGGGCATCCATGTGCGACGCTCACAGGACGGCGTCACGTGGCAGCCGCCGGTCGCCGTCGTCGATCACGTGAATACGGCGATCCCGATGGAAGACAAGCCGTGGATGGCCGCGGACCGCGCGGTCAACTCGCCGCACCGCGGCAATCTCTACGTGGCGTGGACACGCTTCGACGTCTACGGCAGCGCCGATCCCACCCACCGCACGCACATCTGGTTCGGGCGCTCGAAGGACGGCGGCCGTTCGTTCCAGCCGCCGGCGCGCATCTCGGACGAGAGCGGCGGCGCGAAGGACGACGACAACACCGTGGAAGGCGCCGTGCCGGCCGTCGGCCCGAACGGCGAGGTCTACGTGGCGTGGGCCGGGCCAAAGGGCCTCGTCTTCGACATGTCGACCGACGGCGGCTGGACGTTCGGCACCGACCGCGTGCTCACGCCGCTCACGGGCGGCTGGGACATCCCGGTGCCCGGCATCGAACGCCACAACGGCATGCCGGTGACGGCCACCGACCTCAGCAACGGCAAGGACAAAGGCAGCGTCTACATCAACTTCATCGACGAGCGGAACGGCGACACGGATGTGTTCCTGCTGGCGTCGCGTGACGGCGGGAAGACCTGGGCCGCGCCCGTGCGCGTGAACGACGACCCGAAGGGTGCGGCGCAGATGTTCACGTGGATGGCGGTGGACCCGGTGGACGGCTCGGTGAACGTCGTGTTCCACGATCGCCGCGGGCTCAGCGGCACGATGACGGGCCTGACGATGGCACGCAGCATCGACGGCGGCCGCACGTTCGTGAACCACCGCCTGCCGGTGGAGCCCTTCGACTGCTGCGCGCGCTCGAACTTCCTCGGCGACTACAACGGCATCGACGCCTACGGCGGCCGGGTGGTCGCCGTGTTCCCCGTGCTGCCGACCACCGGCGAGCAGCGCATCATGGCCGCCACGATGCGCTTCCAGCCCGGGACGCAGACCCTGCGCTGAGATGTGAGGGGGACTGTCCCCATGCCTGGCAGGGCGAGACTTTTCGAACGGCGCAGCGCGGGCGGCGGTAAGATGCTCCGACTTCGGGAGGTCTCTCTGATGCGTCTATCCGTCTTCGCCGCCACCTGTCTCATCGTCACCGCGCTCAGTGCCACGAGCCTCGCGCAGGCGCCGGCGCCCACGCCCACCGATCGCACGAAGGCCACGGTGTTCAAGGCCGCGGACCTGGCGGCAGCGATCGCGAAGCTGCCTGGTGATCGGCCGGCGTCGTCGGTGCGCGTCTTCACGCTCGCGCCCTACAACGTGAACGTCGAGCGCCGGCTGCCGCGTCCGCAGGGCGCGTCGCTGCACGAGGCCCAGGCCGAGCTCTTCTTCGTCATCGACGGCGCCGCCACGCTCCTGACCGGCGGCACGCTCGTGGCGCCCACCCGCACCGGCACGAACCTCGCCGGCACGGGCATCGAGGGCGGCGTGCGGCAGGCCGTCTCCAAGGGCGACTTCATGATCGTGCCCTCCGGGCTGGCTCATCAGTTCGTGGACATCACGGCGCCCATCCAGCTCATGGCGATCTACCTGCCGAACGCGCCCCAGTAGACGGCCGCGCCGCAGACCTGGAGGCTGCGGGAGGAACTGTGATACCATCGGGTTCTCTCTTCGTGAGTCCTGCCTCCCTTCCAACACCGTTCTCGTTGGAACCACGCAACCAGTCTCATAGAAGTCACGTGTCGCGCAGGCGACGCGCACATCGTCAACCACCGACGGATCGCGGGTGGCTACGGTGTGGACCGTCGTCAGGGCAATGGGCCAGGACGACCGCGCGATCGCTCAGGAGACACCAATGGCTACAGTGAATGGCATCGTGAAGCGCCTCGTCAGCAACAAGGGCTTCGGTTTCGTGGCGGCAGACGACGGCCGCGAGTACTTCTTCCACCAGGCGTCGTGCGTCGACGGCAACTTCGACTCGATGCACGAAGGTCAGCGCCTGACGTTCGAACCCGGCGAAGGCCCGAAGGGCCCCCGCGCCGAGAACGTGCGCCTGGCGTAAGCCGGGGATCCGGACCTTGCGTCCGGGTCGAGACATCGCGGCCCGCGAGCACCTGCTCGCGGGCCGTTTGTTTTGTACGCGACGCGCGATCCGCCGCTAGTAGCCGCGCTCGAAGTCCACGCGGTGCAGCAGCGTCTCGCCGCGATGGAAGCGGCGGTAGTTCTCCACGAACACGCCGACGATATCGGCCGGGAAACTCGGCGCCGACGTGTGGCTCGTGATGTAGGTGTTCGGCGTCGTCCAGAACGGCGACGATGCCGGCAGCGGCTCTTCGGGGAACACGTCGAGCACCGCGCCTCCCAGCCGTCCCTCGGTGAGCGCCGACACGAGTACCGCCTCGTCGATCGTCTTCCCGCGCCCCACGTTCACGACCACCGCGCGCGGCGGCAGCGCGCCGAGCATCCCGGCATCCACGATTGCCGCCGTGTCGTGCGTGTTCGGCAGCACCGCCACGAGGTAGTCGAGCTCGCGTGCGAAGGCTGCCTTGTCGGCGCCGTGGAAGTAGCGATCCACGTGACGGCAGTCGCGGCTGCTGCGCGTGTAGCCGTGCACGCGCATCCCGAAGTGTTTGCCAGTCGCCGCCAGATGCGCGCCGATGGAGCCGACGCCCACGAGGCCGAGCGTCTTCCCCTGGAGCGTGCCAGGGAGCGTCACGTCCCATCGCCCCGCGCGCTGCGACTCGAGACGCTGGAACACCTTCCGCTCGAGCGCCAGCAGGTAGCCGAACACGTATTCGGACATGAGCGGCCCGAACACGCCGCGGATGTTCGTGAGCACGTAGTCGCGCCTGAGCGCCGGGTCGAGCATCGGCTCCACGCCTGCCCAGCTGAGCTGGGTCCAGACCAGGCGCGAGAGGTGCGGCAGGGCCGCCTTCACCCGGGCCGGGTCGCCGAGCAGCAGGTCGCAGTGGGCGCCGCGGGCCACGCCATCGGCCACGTCGGCCGAGGCCACGATCGCGAGATCGGGCAGCCCGGCGGCCTCGATACGGGCCCGGTAGTCGTCGGGGTGCTTGGTCAGGATGAGCAGGTGATGCAGGGCCATGCGGAGCCCCACTCTAACCCGTCTTTCCGGGCCGGGCTTGCGCTAACATGCGCCTCATGCTGAGCCCGCTCCGCGCGTCCCTGGCCACGGCCGCCGCCCTTCTGGCCGCCGCCACGTCCATCACCGTCTCGGCGCGACAGGCGCCACAGGCCCGCGTCATCGACGACGCCGTGCTGCGCGCACCGGCGCCCGGCGAATGGGTGAATCACGGCCGCGACTACGCCGAGACGCACCACAGTCCGCTCACGCAGATCGATCAGTCGAACGTGAGCCGGCTGGCGCCGGTCTGGTCGGTGGAAGTGGGCTCGCAGGGCAAGATCGAAACGACGCCCATCGTGGCCAACGGCGTGCTCTTCGGCACGTCGACCTACAGCGTGGTCTACGCGGTGGACGCGAAGACCGGCGCGCTCAAGTGGCGCTGGGATCCGGCGCTCGTCAAGGGCGGCATCGCCGACGGCGCCGCCCGCTTCTGCTGTGGCCCCGTGAACCGCGGCGTGGCCTACTACAAGGGCCGCGTCTACGTGGGCCTGCTCGACGGCCGCCTCGTCGCACTCAACGCCGAGACGGGACATGTCGCGTGGGCCGTGCAGACGACGCCCGTGGGCAAGGACTACAGCATCACCGGCGCGCCGCGCATCGTGAAGGGCAAGGTCGTCATCGGCAACGGCGGCGGCGAGTACGGCGTGCGCGGCTTCCTCACCGCCTACGACGCCGAGACGGGCAAACAGGCGTGGCGCTGGTTCGTGGTGCCCGGCGACCCGTCGAAGGGTCTCGAAGACCGCTCGATGGAGATGGCGCTCAAGACCTGGAAAGGCGAATGGTGGCAGTACGGCGGCGGTGGCACGCCGTGGGACGGCATCTCCTACGACCCCGAGGCCAACCTGGTCTACGTCGGCACCGGCAATGGCTCGCCGTGGGCGCGCACGCATCGCAGCGTCGGCACCGGCGACAACCTGTATCTCTCGTCGATCGTCGCGCTCAACGCCGACACCGGCCGCTATGTGTGGCACTACCAGACGACGCCCGGCGACGACTGGGACTACAACGCCGCGCAGCAGATGATCCTCACGGACCTCACCATCAACGGCAAACCGCGCAAGGTGCTGCTGCAGGCGCCGAAGAACGGCTTCTTCTACGTGCTCGATCGCATCAGCGGCGAGCTGCTCTCGGCGCAGCCCTTCACGACCGTGACCTGGGCCACGCACGTGGACCTGAAGACCGGGCGGCCGGTCGAAACGCCGAACGCGCGCTACGGCTCGAAGGGTGCCCGGCTGTCGCCGTCGGCCGTCGGTGCGCACCACTGGCCGCCGATGGCGTTCAATCCGGCAACCGGACTGGTCTTCTTCCCCGGCCAGGACACGAACATGTACTACCAGGACGTGCCGTCCTTCTCGTTCCAGGAAGGCCAGTGGAACACCGGCACCATGCGCGGCACGACCGCCAGCGCGGCCGCCGCGGCTAACCCCGGTGTCGGTGCCGTCACGGCGGCGCCCGCTGGCGCCGCCCCCGCTCCGCCACCGACGCGCGGCTTCTTCCTCGCGTGGGATCCGGCAGCCAACAAGGAGCGCTGGCGTATCGACTTCCGTCCGAGCGGCGGCGCCCTCTCGACGGCCGGGCAGCTCGTGTTCGTGGGCGAGAACGGCGGCACCTTCTACGCGCTCGACCCCGCTACCGGCAAGACGCTCTGGGAGCACAAGCTCATGACCGGCGTGGCCACGCCCGTGAGCTACGAGATCGACGGCAAGCAGTACATCGCCGTGATGTCGGGGATGAACGGCGGCAAGGTGTTCGCGTTCACGCTCGACGGCAAGTAGGCGCGTGTCCGCGCCACTCCTCGAACTGACCAATGCGACGGTGATGAAGGACGGGCGCCCCGTCCTCGATCGCCTCTCGCTCGTCATTCCGCAGGGCGGCCACACGGCCATCCTCGGACCGAACGGTGCGGGGAAGTCGATGCTCGTGGCGCTACTCACGCACCACGAACGGGCCGTGCCGCTCGACGACGGCACGCCACCGGTGCGCGTGCTCGGCGACCACCGCTGGGACGTGTCCACGCTGCGCAGCCGGCTCGGCATCGTCTCGGCCTCGCTGCACCAGAAGTTCGTCGCCGGCAACAGCGAGGGCTGGATCACGGGTGAGGCCGCGGTGCTCTCCGCGTTCTTCACCTCGCACGGCGTGCTGCGCTACGGCGTGGTGACGGAGGTGATGCGCGCGGCCACCGCCGAGGCACTGGCCCTCGTGGGCGCCGGTCATCTGGCGGCGCGGTATCTGCACGAGATGTCGGGTGGGGAGGCGCGGCGCGTGATGCTCGCGCGGGTGATGGTGACCCGGCCCGACGTGCTCGTGCTCGATGAGCCGACGTCCGGCCTCGACCTGGCGGCGCGGCACGACTTCATGGAGCGCGTGCGCAGCGTCGCGCGCACCGGCACGACGCTCGTGCTCGTGACACACCACACGGAAGAAATCGTGCCGGAGATTGGCCGCGTGCTGCTCCTGAAGCACGGCCGGGTGGCAGGCGACGGCCCGACGCCCGAGATGCTCACCGCCGAGCACCTGGGCCACTTGTTCGATGTGCCGGTGGCCGTGGACCGCGTGGGCGACTACATCTACGCACGTCCTGCGTAAGCCGCCGTACGAACGAAGGGCCAAGTCTGTCGACTTGGCCCCCTGTTCCTTGTTCCCTGCGGGCGAAGGTTACTTGACGGTGACCTTCAGATAGGCGTTCGTCCAGCAGCAGACTTCGCCGTTGCCGCCTTCGCCCGAGTAGTCGGTGGCGAGCAGCATCAGCGCGTATTCACCGGGCGCGCTGAACTTCGCGGTGGTCGTGCCGGTGGCGCTGAACGGCTGGTTGATCTGGCCGCCCTTCGAGACCTGCAGCTTTGGCTGTGCGGCCTCGAACGTGACCGTGCCAGGACCGCGGTACTTGGTCCAGTTCAGGTCGACCGGCGAACGGTTGCCCACCACGGGTGCCATGGTGGCGCTCGCGAACTTGCCGTCGTCATCCACCGACGCGGTGAGCGTCAGCGGTGTACCGACCGTGGCCGTGAGCGACGGTGCCTTGCTCAGCATCGCCACCGGCCCCTGAATGGCCGTGCCGTTGGCGGCGAGTTTCACCACCGGCGGCGTGTTGCCAATGGCGATCTCGGAGAACGGGTTGACATTGTAGTCACGGTGCAGCCGCAGCGGAATCTGCGTGGTCTGTCCGTTGACCGTCAGCGTCCACGTGAGCTTCTGGTCGGGCGTGAAGCCCTTCGGCACCTGCACCAGGAACACGCCGGTGCGCCGGTGCGGCATGAAGTGTGTGGGCTGCCCCATGTCGGGGCCACCCGGTTCGATGCGGTTGTTGGGGCCGA
The DNA here is from genome assembly GCA_044347565.1 of Vicinamibacterales bacterium. GTDB lineage: Bacteria > Acidobacteriota > Vicinamibacteria > Vicinamibacterales > UBA2999 > CADEFD01. The sequence continues at coordinate 14,104 of JBIKUN010000103.1, forward strand.
TCGGCACGTCCTGCGCCTGCTTCAGGTTGCGGTTGAAGTAACCGACCAGGAAGTTATGGGTGCCATCGGCGCTGTCGAACCAGCCCTCGAAGGCGCCCGTGACGCTCGCGCCGAACTGCTTGGGAGGCTCGTAGGGGATCGTGGCTGCCTGCTGAGCAGACACCCACGCCCCCCCGGCCAGAAGAAGTACGCCGCAGACGAACTGCGACGCGTGACGAACGACGGTCATACGCGGAACTCCCTGCCTACTGACGTTCGCGTTCGGACGTCGCGGCCTTGGCCTTGCGTTCGGCCAGGATCGCCTTGTACTCGTCGTCGGTGTAGTACACGACGTTCATCCAGGCGTGCGCCATTTCGTCGACCGTGCGGTCGCCGTAGCCTACCCACTGTTCCGGATCCGGATTGTCCTTGTTGGCGGTGGTGTTGTCGTACCACGCGCTCACCTGGATGATCGTGCCCTTGGGATAGATGGGCGACGCGTCGTCCTGATAGATGTAGTTGGTCATCCAGTTGAAGTTGAAGTTGCCGACGTAGCTCACGATCTCGCGGCCGCCGTCGGGCTTGATGGCCTCCACCTTCATCGCCTTGCCACGCAGGTGGAAGTGCGGCTGGAAGTTGGTGATCATCGTGTTTTCCTTGAGCACCGTGAAGCCCTCGGTGTAAGCGACCGAGTTGGGCGGGATGTCGAGGAACTCGCGTTCACGCAGGCCGGTGAAGCCAATCAGGTAGCTGCGCTTCTTCGGCTCCTGGCCCTTCGGGTAGAACCACAGGCCGATCTCCGAGCCGCCGGTGATCTCTTCGCCGACCGCGTGCAGGTGCTGGTCCCACGAGATCTTCTCGCCGGGCACCACAAGCTTGCCCGTGCCCTCGGCGAACTTGTCGTAGCCCTTGCCGATCGCCCATTCCATGAGCTGCGGGCGGCGCGCCAGCAGGTCTTCGCGCGACTGCGAGACTGACTGGCCGAAGGTGGCGGTGCCGGTGTTGACGGCTTCCGGGTCGTCCTGCAGCACGAGGTAGGCAATCGAGTGGTGCAGGATCTTGCGGGCCTTCATGTTGGTCGGACGAATCTCGACCATCTTCACCCAGCGCGGCTCGGTGATCGGGATGTCGCTCATCGGGCGGTACCAGACGTCCTGGCCTACGGGCGGCATCTTGTACTCCGACGACTTGATGACGACATCCGGCGGACCGAAGCCGTCCATCACACCCTGCCACTCATTGTTCGTGACGAGCGCCTTGGCGGGCGGCAGGTCCTTCGGATCACCCTGCGGCGCGCCGGCGTCGACCCACTTCACGATCGTCTCGATCTGCGCGTCGCTGAGCGACATGTCGTTCTTGAACTTCTGCACGCCGACCGACTGGTCGATGTGCCAGGGCGGCATCTGCTTGCGGGCGACGCGGTCCTTGATCGAGCGGGCCCACGGACGCGCCTGCTGATACGTGACGAGTGACATCGGCGCGATCGACTCGGGCTGATGGCACGCCTGGCACTTCGCCTGGAAAATCGGCGCGATGTCCTTCGAGAACGTCGGCGACGCGCCGGCACTCTGCGCCGCCACCGGCAGCGCGCTCGCCACGAGCATGCCAAGCACGCCCGACAGCACCCACGGATTCATACGACGCATGTCCCGCCTCCATCGACTGGCAGAAAAAAGTTCCCAACCTTCGCGGACTATTCCCCGCTCGTCCCCGGGATTCTAGTCAGTTGTCCCGCTCGTTGCAATCAGGTAAACGCAGGAAGCTCCGGTGACCGCGGCGTGCCCGCCCGCCGGGTGCACGCGGCTGCACCGTCAGGGGACGACCACGGTCTGGAGCGGTGTCAGCGCGCTGGCGCCGCACGCGCCGACCGCGTTCTTCCCTGCGAACACCGTCGACATGACCACGACCGTGCCGCCACCGGCACCGCCGCCTGGCGTGCTCGTCTGATACGTCGCCGGCGCGATGAGCCCCGTGGTCGCCGCGGCGGTCCAGAAACTCGCGCCGACATCGTCGAACTGATAGGTGCCGTTCAGGTCGCCCGACGAACCACAGTCACTCGCCGAGAGCGCGCCCGGCCGGCCAAACAGGATGTGCTGGGTACCATCGGGTGCGATGAGCGTCGCCGTCAGATAACCCGCACGCGTGTGCGAAATCGTCATGCTGACGCCAACGCTGACGAGGCCGGCGGCGGGCGGCGACATGAAGGTGACATCGCGCGGCGCTCCGGCAACACCGCACCCCGGCCCCGGGCCGTCCGGAATCGCCCCGAGCGTCGCAGTGTCTGCCGGCGGGCCTGGGAACGCGATCGTCTGCGCGGAGGCCGCGACCTGACCGGCCAGCACCGCCCCCACAACGAGACCACACAGTCGACGCACACGAGGCGACAGCATAGGTGTCCTTTGGGAGGGGGCAGACCGCGGCCTCGATAGCACGGGTTGAGCGCTGTGTGCATCCCCGCTCATAATCAAGCCCGCGCCATCGCGCCGCCTTTGCCTTCCCCGCCCCGACGTT
>JBIKUN010000104.1:0-16579 GCA_044347565.1 Vicinamibacterales bacterium
GAGCGTGGCGCCGATGAAACCGAGTTCCTCGGAGATCACGGCGAAGATGAAGTCGGTGTGCGGCTCCGGCAGGAAGAACAGCTTCTGCACGCCGCCCATGAGGCCGCGGCCGATCCAGCCGCCGCTGCCGACGGCGATGAGCGACTGGATGATCTGATAGCCGGCGCCATTGGGGTCGGCCCACGGGTCGAGGAACGCGATGATCCGTCGCCAGCGATACGGCTCCGCCACGACGGCGATGGCACCGAGCACCACGGCCAGCAGGCCTGCCGCCGCGACATACCCATAGTGGAGGCCGGCGGCCAGGACCATCACGCCCACCACGAGCAGCATGGCGACCGCCGTGCCGAGGTCGGGCTCGATGAAGATGAGCAGGCCGAGGCAGCCGACAACCGTCGCGATCGGCAGCAGCGCGTACCTCAGGTCGTCGATGCGATGCATGCGGCGGTCGAGCATGAGCGCCGTGAAGAGCACGGCGGCCACCTTGGCGAGTTCCGACGGCTGGATCCCGAACCCGCCGAAGCCGAACCAGCGGCGCGAGCCATTGACCTCCGGCGAGAACAGCACCGCCACCAGCATGAGCGCCACCATCCCGACGAAGCTCCAGATCACGTGGTCGTTCCGGTAGGTGCGGTAGTCGATCCGCATCACGATCGAGAGCACCGCCAGGCCGAGCAGCGCCCACATGGCCTGGCGGGTGACGAAGTGGTAGGGCTGCACGTTGTAGCGGTCCGGAGCGATGACCGCCGACGCGCTGTAGACCATGACGACGCTGACGCACACGAGCGCCAGAGTCGCCAGGAACAGCCACTTGTCAGACTGGAGCTTCCGCGCCATACTCTCCTGCCCTGAGGGCATTTGCCCTCGGGAAACACACCCCTAAAGTCCCGGAACACGCGAACCGAAACACCTGTCCGGACGCGAACTGTGCGCCCGGCCGCTCGGCGAACCGTATGGATCGCGAGCGGTCAGCAGTCATCAGCCAGATGGGGGACTGGGACACCAGCCTCGCAGACCAAGACGGCCTGCGCTCCCAGCGGCCAGCTCCCAATCGCCACCACCCGGCTGATGACTGCTCACCTCTCGCGCAACTGCCCCACCGCCTCCTTGAAGGCGCGGCCCCGCGCCGCGTAATCCGCGAACATATCGAAGCTGGAGCAGGCCGGCGCCAGCAGGACCACGCTGCCCGGCCGGGCCATCTCCCGCGCCGTGGCCACGGCGTCGGCCATCGACCCGGCCTCCATCAGCGGCACGACGGCGCCAAGCGCGGCCCGCACGAGCGGACGCGCCTCGCCAATCGCCACCACCCCGCGGCCCCGCGCCGCCAGCGGCGCGATGAGGTCTTCGAAGCGGCCGCCCTTGTACTTGCCGCCGACGATGACGACCACGTCGTCGAAACTCTCGATGGCGCGTCCGGCGGCGTCGATGTTCGTGGCCTTCGAGTCGTTCACGTAGCGCACGCCGTCGATTTCGCGCACGAACTCGAGCACGTGTTCGAGGCCGATGAACGACTCGAGCGCGGCGGTCATCCCGGCCGGGGTCGCGCCCGCCAGATGGCTGATGGCGCAGGCGGCGACGACGTTCGACGCCATGTGCCTGCCAGGCAGACGTACGGCGGCAAGCGGCGCGAGCGCCACCTCGCCGGACTCGCCGCGCTGCCACACCACGCCGTCGTGCACCGAGACACCGCGATCGAGCCCGCGCGTCGACGAGAACCATACCTCGCGCGCCGCCGTGCCCGCGGCGAGCGGGAACGTTTCGGGCTGGTCGGCGTTCAGCACCTTCCAGTCGGCCGCCGTCTGGTTGGCGAAGATCCGCGCCTTGGCCGCCGCATACGACGCCTCGTCACCATGGCGATCGAGGTGGTCGGCCGACAGATTGAGCAGGGCCGCAATCGCCGGGTGGAACGTGACGGTGGTCTCGAGCTGGAAGCTGCTCGCTTCGACGACGTGCCACGTGTCGGGCGTCGAGGCCTCGACGTGCGCGCTGAGCGGCACGCCGATGTTGCCGCCGACGAGCACGCGCTTCCCCGAGGCGTCGAGCATCCGGCCGACGAGGGTCGTCGTGGTCGACTTCCCCTTGGTGCCGGTGATGGCCACGATCGGCCCCTGCAGCCAGCGCGACGCCAGCTCGAGCTCGCCGATGACGGGCACGCCGGCCGACCGGGCCGCCGCGAGCTCCGGCCGCTCCGGCGGCACGCCGGGGCTCGTCACGATGAGGTCGGCGCCGGTGAAGCGCGCCGCGTCGTGACCGCCGAGGTCGAGCGTCACGCCGATCGCGCGCAGGCGGTCCTCACCCGGGATCGTCGCCGCGCGATCGGTCAGGGTCACCACGGCGCCCCGCGTCACGAGCAGTTCCGCCGCCGCCAGACCGCTGCGCGCCGCGCCAACGACCACCACGCGCTGCCCGCTCACACTGAACGCCCGTCCCTGGGGCCCGCGAGGCGTCATGGCAGCCGTCATCGGAGCTTCAGCGTGGTGAGGCTCAGCAGGGCGAAGAGGATCGCCATGATGAGGAAACGGGTGATGACCTTCGGCTCGCTCCAGCCGAGGAGTTCGAAGTGGTGGTGCAGCGGCGCCATCCGGAAGATGCGCTTGCCGGTGAGCTTGAACGAGCCCACCTGCAGGATCACCGACACGGCCTCCATGACGAACACGCCGCCGACGATGCCGAGCAGGATCTCCTGCTTGATGAGGATGGCGACCGTGCCGAGCGCGCCGCCGAGGGCGAGCGAGCCGACATCGCCCATGAAGATCTCGGCGGGGTAGCAGTTGTACCAGAGGAAGCCGAGGGCGGCGCCGACGAGGGCGCCGCAGAACACCGTGAGTTCGGCCGTGGCCGGAATGCGCACGAGCAGCAGGTACTCGGCGAACACAGCGTGTCCCGTCACGTAGGCCAGCGCCGTGAAGCACGCCGCCGCCACCGCGAACGTGCTGATGGCGAGGCCATCGAGGCCATCCGTGAGGTTGACGGCATTCGACGCGCCCGTGAGCAGCAGCATCGCGAACGGCACGTAGCCCCAGCCGAGATCGGGAATGAGCTGCTTGAAGAACGGGAAGATGAGCCGCGTCGTGTACTGGTTCTGCGATGCGAGATACAGCAGCGTGAGGCCGACGAGCCCGGCCACGAGCAGCTGCAGCCCCATCTTGTAGCGTGCGGCCAGGCCGCCCGACGAGCGCCGCGTGATCTTCAAGTAGTCGTCGAGGAAGCCGATGGCGCCGAAGGCGGCCGTCGACAGCACCGCGATCCAGATGAAGACGTTGGTCAGGTCCGCCCAGAGCAGCGTCGGCACGAGCGAGGCCGTGAGGATGAGCAGTCCGCCCATCGTCGGCGTGCCGGCCTTGGCGCGGTGCGATTGCGGCCCTTCCTGGCGGATGACCTGGCCGATCTGGAAGTCGCGCAGCCGGCGGATGAGCCACGGCCCGAGCACGAGCGAGATGACGAGCGCCGAGATACTGGCCACGGCCGTGCGGAACGTGATGTAGCGGGTCACGTTCAGCACGCCGAACTGCGGAGCGAGCGGGAAGAGAAGGTGATACAGCATCACTTCCCTCCCGTCATGAGGCGCGCCACCACGCGGTCGGTGCGGATGCCACGCGACCCCTTCACGAGCACGAGGTCGCCGGCGCCGAGTTCGCGCGCCACGATCTCGGCGGCCTCCTCGCTCGTCGCCAGGTGCGTGACGGCGGCGGCTGGCAACCCGGCCTCGACCGCGGCGGCGCCGAGATCGCGGGCGGCCTCGCCCCCCACGGTGACCAGACGCTGCACCCCGGCGGCCACGGCATGGCGTCCGCAGGCCGCGTGCAGCTCACGCGCCCGATCGCCCAGCTCGAGCATCTCGCCAAGCACCGCGATGCGGCGGCCGGGCGCCCGGCTCGTGCCGAGCGCGTCGAGCGAGCGCATGAGCGCGGCGGGACTCGAGTTGTAGCTGTCGTCGAGAATCGTCGCGCCGTCTGGCGTCGTGAGGGTGACGCCGCGGTGATCGGCCGGCGCGAGCGTGGCCAGCTCGCGGGCGATGGTCGCCGGGGCGACGCCGAGATCGAGCCCCACGGCCGTGGCGGCGAGTGCGTTCAGCAGGTGGCCGTGGCCGGGCAGGGCGATCGTCAGCGTGATCTCGCCGGCCGGCGTCACGACGGTGGCGGCCGTGCCGCCGATGCCGCGGTCGTCGATCGCCACCGCGCGCACATCGGCCGCCGGCGACACGCCGAAGGTCACGGTGCGGCCGGCGAACCCGGCCGCGCGCGCCATCACCAGCGGATCGTCGGCGTTACAGACGAGCAACGACGACGCCGTGGCGCCCTCGAGAATCTCGGCCTTGGCGTTCGCGATCCCCTCGCGCGTGCCGAAATTGCCGATGTGCGCGTCGCCGACGTTGGTCCAGACGCGGATGTCGGGCTCGGCCAGGCCGACGAGGACGCGAATCTCGCCGGCGTGGTTCATGCCGAGTTCCATCACCGCCACGTCCGGGCACTCGCGCAGCTCGACGAGCGAGATCGGCAGCCCGAGATGGTTGTTCAGGTTGCCGCGGTTCTTCACCACGCGGAACGTCGCGCCGGCCACGGCGGCAATCGCGTCCTTCGTCGTGGTCTTGCCGGCGCTGCCGGTGATGGCGACGACCCGCGCGCCCGACGCGCGGCGCACGGCACGGCCGAGGGCCTGGAGTGCCGTGAGCGTGTCGGGCACTTCGACCACGACGGCGCCGGTGTCGCCGGCCAGCGCCGCATCGGCCCGCTGCACCACGACCCCGGCGGCGCCGCCGGCGATGGCTGCCGGAACGAAGTCGTGGCCGTCGCGGGCGGCGACGATGGCGAAGAAGAGGTCACCGGGCGCGATCGAGCGCGAGTCGATCGAGACGCGGCCGAGCCGGCGCTCGGGCGCACCGCCCACCTGACGGCCGCCGATAGCCGCCGCGAGATCCGACGCGGAGTAGGTGCCGTGGGTGAGCTGCATGTCAGCCGTTCCTGGCAAGACGGCGCGCCAGCGCGGCGCGCGATACGTCGGCATCGTCGAACGCGAGCACGCGGTCGCCGATGTGCTGCGTCTTCTCGTGGCCCTTGCCGGCGATGAGCACCAGGTCGCCCGGCCGCGCCATCGCCACGGCCTTTTCGATGGCGGCGGCGCGATCGACGACGGCGATGACGTCGGGCGCGCGGTCGGACGCCGCTTCGCCGGCCGGAATGCCGCGGCGGATCTCTTCGATGATGGCGAGCGGATCCTCGCTGCGCGGGTTGTCGGAGGTGATGACGACGGCGTCGCTCAGCCGTGCCGCCACCATGCCCATGAGCGGGCGCTTGGTGCGGTCGCGATCGCCGCCGCAGCCGAAGAGCGTGATGACGCGGCCGGCGGTCAGTGGCCGCGCCGTCTCGATGAGGTTGCGCAGGGCGTCGTCGGTGTGGGCGTAGTCGACGACCACCGTGACGCCGTCGGCCGGGCTCGACACGACCTCGAACCGTCCTGGCACGCCGGTCTGGCTGGCCAGCCCGTCGGCGATCGCCTGGCGCGGAATGCCGAGGGCGCTCGCGGTCGCCACCGCCGCGAGCAGGTTGTAGACGTTGGGGCGGCCGACGAGCGACGAGCGGATTTCGACCGGCCCGGCCGGCGTCGTCGCCGTGAAACGCACACCCGCCAGATCCATCACGAGACCGTCGGGTCGCACGTCGGCGGGCTTCTGGATCCCGTAGGTGAGCGAACGGGGGCAGGTGGCAACGAGCGCCGGGGCCCTGGGATCGTCGGCGTTGATGATGCCGGGCGCGTCGGGGCCGAGCATCTCGAAGAGCCGGCGCTTGGCCGCGAAGTACGACTCCATGTCAGCATGGAAGTCGAGGTGATCGCGCGTCAGGTTGGTGAAGGCGCCGGCGGCGAACCGCACGCCGTCCACGCGGCGCAGCGCCAGCGCGTGCGACGACACCTCCATCACACACGAGCGGTTGCCGGCCTCAATCATCTGACGCAGCAGTGCCTGCACGTCCGAGGCCTCGGGTGTGGTACGCGCCGCTTCGCGCGCCTCCTGGCCGACCTTGTAGTGCACGGTGCCCATCACGCCGGCCGACTGTCCGGCCGCGTCCAGGATGGCGGCGAGCAGGTAGGTCGTGGTGGTCTTGCCGTTCGTGCCGGTGACGCCGATGACCGGGATCTCGCGGCTGGGATGCCCATGCACCTCGGCACCGATGAGCGCCAGCGCCAGCCGGCCATCGCGCACGACCATCCACGGCACGTCGAGGCGCTCGGGACGCGCCGACTCGCTCACGACGAGCGCGGCGCCGCGGCGCCGCGCCTCGGGCACGAAGTCGAGCCCGTCCGCCTTGAGGCCCTTGAGCGCCACGAACACCGCGCCGTCCGTCACCCGCCGCGAGTCATAGGCCACGCCGGCGAAGGCGGGCGTACGAGCGCCGGCGGCCTCGGTCGTCGAGACGACGAGGTCACCGAGCGCGGCGAGGACGGCGGCCAATGTCACCGGTCGCCTCCGGCCATGGCACGGGCGATGCGCGCCGGCACGCGGTCGAGCATGATGGTGGACGAGCCGCCGACGGCGACGCTCTCCCCCGCTTCCGGGTATTGCGCGACGACGAGGCCGCTGCCCTGCATCTTGAGCGACACGCCGAGCCGCGCCATGCGCCGCAGCGCCTCGCGGGCGCCCAGGCCCACGAGATTGGGCATCGCGCGTCCGCCGGCATCGTCCACGGTGACAACGACGGGTTCACCCGCCGGCGGCAGGACCGCCTGCGCCTTGCGGTCGACGAGCACCGGCGGCGCCGGGAACACCGTCGGCGGCACGCCGACGTGGCGCAGCGACGCATCGGCGATCTTCTGGAAGATCGGGCCGGCCACCGAGCCGCCGTAGTAGAAGCCGTTGCGCGGCGTGTCGACCACGACGACGATGGCGAAGCGCGGCGAGCGCGACGGCACGAAGCCGGTGAACGAGACGTTGTAGTCGGTGTGCGAGTAGGCGCCGGCGACGAGCTTCTGCGCGGTGCCCGTCTTGCCGGCCACCGTGTAGCCTTCGACGCCGGCCTGCGTGCCCGTGCCGCGCACGATCACGTCTTCCATGATGGTGGTGAGTTCGGCGGCCGTCCGCGGGCTGATGACGCGCCGCACCTCGACGATGTCGGTCGGCGTGCGCACGCCGTCACGCACGACAGCCCGCACGATGCGCGGCTTGAGCAGCCGCCCGCCGTTGGCCACCGCGGACGTGGCCGTCACCATCTGCAGCGGCGTCACGCCCACCTGGTAGCCCATCGACACCGAGGCCAGCGCGCTATCGTCGAGCCGGGCGGGATTCCAGACGATGCCGGGGCTCTCGCCGGGGAAATCACTGGAGACGGGGCGGCCGAACCCGAAGGCGCTCACGTAGGCGCCGAGACGCTCGGGCCCGAGCTTCCAGCCCACCTTGATGGCGCCGACGTTGCTCGACTTCACGAGCGCGTCGGCGAAGCTCAGCGTGCCGTAGTTGTGCGTGTCGTCGACCTTGCGCGATCCCATCTTGATGTAGCCGGGCGCGGTATCGAGCAGATCGGTGGGCTTGATGATGCCCTCTTCGAGCGCCGCCGACGCCGTAACGATCTTGAAGGTGCTGCCGGGTTCGTAGAGATCCTGCACGGCGCGGTTCCGCCGCTGCTCGGGACTGGCATGGCGGAACGTGTTCGGGTTGTAGGTCGGATAACTGGCCATCGCCAGGATCTCGCCCGTCGCCGGGTCCATCACCACCGCCGTGCCACCGGCGGCCTTGTGCGCCCTGACGCCGGCTTCGAGCTCCCGCTCGACGATGTGCTGCAGGTACTCGTCGATCGTCAGCTCGAGGTTGGCGCCGCTCGTCGGCAGCCGTTCGATGCGGCTGAAGGCACGGCGGCGCGCGTCGGTCTGCACGAGCACCGTGCCGGAGGCGCCGAGAATCGACTTGTTGTAGGCCGCTTCGAGGCCGCCGAGGCCGACATTGTCGGTGCCGACGTAGCCGAGCACCTGGCTGGCCAGTTCCTTGTTCGGGTAGAAGCGGCGGCTCTCCTTCATGAAGCCGACACCCTCGAGGTCGAGCGCCTTCACGCGCTCGTAGGCGGCGTGCGACACGAAGCGCTGCACGTAGGTGAACTGCGACGTGCGGCCGAGCTTCTCCTCCAGCTCGGCGCGGTCGGGCGGTGAGCAGTCGTCGAGCGCGCGGCAGAGCGCGCGGGCCGCCTGCTTCGGGTCGTCGATGTCTGACGGCACGGCGTAGATCGTGTCGACGTCGACGCTGACGGCCAGCACCCGGTTGTTGCGGTCGCGGATCTCGCCGCGCTTGGCCGGCGCGTCGATGGTGCGCTTCTGCTGCCGGTCGGCGCGGGCCACGAGGTCGGTGTGGCGGGCCACCTGCAGGTAGAGCAGCCGGCTCTCGATGGCGACCGCCCAGAGCGCCAGCAGTCCCCCCGCGATGACGGCGCGCTGCCGGATCGTGTGGCGCCAGGCGTTGGGACGTTCGTCAGCCATCGGTACTCCCCGCGGGTCGGCTAGCGCGAGACGACGACCGAGCGCGCCGGCGGCTCGGCGGGCAGCACACGTTCGAGCACGATGGCGTCACCGGACTTCGGCGCCACCATGCCGAGACGGGTCAGGGCGATGCGCTCGACGCGCTGCGGCGCGCGCAGCGTCTCGATCTCGAGCTTGAGATGACGGCGCACGTCGTCTTCGGCGGCGAGCGCCTTCTGCAGGGCGTCGATCTCGTAGCCGTGGCGGATATGCTCGAAGTGCTGCCAGGCGTCGAACATCACGACCAGCACGAGCACGGCGCCGATGCCGAACATGCCCAGCAGCTCGCGCTGCTTGCGCTCGTCGACCTCGCGCACGATCGGGTTGTTCCTGACGTCCTTGCGGATTGCGTATTCGAAGGTTTCCGCGTACTCCACGTTGTCCTCCCCCCCCGACTCACGCTAGACGTTCCGCGACCCGCAGCTTGGCGCTGCGGGCGCGGGGATTCATCGCGATTTCCTGCTCAGACGCCACGAGCGGCCGGCCGGTGAGAACCCGGACGACGCCCGCCTCCCGATCGAGGGCGCGCAGCGTGTGCTTCACGACGCGGTCCTCGAGCGAGTGGAAGCTGATGACCGCCATCCGCCCGCCGGTGGCGAGCCGGACGGCGACGTGGCGGATGAACTCGTCGAGCCGATCGAGTTCGCCGTTGACCCAGATGCGCAGCGCCTGGAAGGTCCGCGTCGCCGGGTCGATCCGCTGCCATCCCGGCGCCGCGACGGCGCGGCGCACGATCGCCGCCAGCTGCCCGGTGGTCGTGATGGCCTCGCGCTCGCGCGCCGTGACGACGGCCCGCGCCACGCGGCGCGACTTGCGCTCCTCGCCGAAGCGGTAGATGACGTCGGCGAGGTCGGTTTCACTCACGGAGGCCAGCCGCTCGGCGGCCGTCTCTCCCTGCGACTGATCCATCCGCATGTCGAGCGGCTCGTCGCGGCGGAAGGAGAAACCGCGGCCGGGCGCATCGAACTGCATCGACGAGACGCCGAGGTCGGCCAGCGTGCCCTGCACCCGGTCGAAACCCTGGCGGTCGAGCACCGCGTCGTAGTCGCGGTAGTCGGCGTGCACGAGACGCACGCGGGAGCCGAAGGGCTCGAGGGTGCGGGCGGCGGCGGCCAGGGCCGCCGGGTCGCGATCGATGCCGACGACGAGGTTGGCACCGAGGTCGAGCAGGGCTTTTGTATGTCCGCCCAGCCCGAGCGTGCAGTCCACGAACGTGCCCCCGCGCTCCGGCTGCAGGAGCCGCGTGACTTCGTCCACCATGACCGGCAGGTGCTGCGGCTGGGTCACATCCGACACCGGGTTGAAGGCTCGCGGTTGCTAGAGCTCGAAGCCGGACAGGGCGACTTCGTCTTCCGTCGTCAGCGGGGACTTGACCCTCGCGCCGATGTTCTCGTCGTTCCACAGGACGAGATGGTCGAGGTTGCCGAGCACGGCCACGGGACCGTTGATGCGCGCCGACTCGCGCAGACGGGGCTGGATGAGCAGCCGCCCCTGGGAGTCGATTTCGGCGACCTGGCCGAAGTAGCTGACGCGCTCGATGAACTTGCGCACGGCCGGGTGCGAGGGGGGGGCCTTGCGCAGTTTGGCTTCTTTTTCGAGCCACACCGGCATCGGATACACGAGTACCGACTCGCCAGTCAGGCTGGTGATGTAGACCTCGCTGCCGTAGTCGCAGTTCTGGAACACGGCACGATGGGCGTTTGGGATCTTCAGCCGACCCTTGTCGTCGATCTTGGCCGGCTCGTTCCCTCGGAAGGACTTTTGCTCCACTCTGGTCCAGAAATTTCCACCGGAATGGTATGGGACCGAGGGGGCGGTGTCAACGGTAAGTTGTCGTGAATATTGGGCTTACGTATTTTGTTCGCCCCACTTTTTCTTGGGGCCGAACTTGCGAGACCACAAGCGGCATCGCCTTACTTTCGCCATTCTTGGTGCGTGATACGATTGGCGGTTGCATTTTTGCACAGCCGATGGCCGTTCGCACCGTCCTTGTCTGCGAAACTCAGGTTCCGTTCGTCCGCGGGGGCGCCGAACTGCTCGTCCAGCAGCTCGTCGATGAACTGCGCCGCCGGGGCTTCGAGACCGATCGCGTGTCGGTGCCCTTCAAGTGGTACCCGAAGGACGAACTGCTGCCGCACGCCGCCGCCTGGGGTCTGCTCGACCTGAGCGAGAGCAATGGCCGGCCGGTGGACCTGGTCATCGCCACCAAGTTTCCGACCTACCTCGTGCGCCATCCTCGCAAGGTGTGCTGGCTGGTGCATCAGCACCGCGCCGCCTACGAGTTGGCCGACACGCCCTATTCGGACTTCGCGCACGAGGAACTCGACGTCGCGCTGCGCGATCGCCTGATGGCGATTGACGAACGCGCCCTCGGCGAGTGTGTGGGCCGCTACACGATCTCGCACACCGTGACGGCGCGGCTGCGGCGCTACAACGGCCTCGAGTCGACGCCGCTCTACCATCCGCCGCTGCTGGCGCGCCAGCTCACGCCGGGGGACTACGGCAACTACGTGCTGTCGGTGGCGCGTCTCGAGCAGAACAAGCGCGTCGACCTGGCGGTGCGCTCGGTGGCGCACTGGCCCGAGCCGCTGCGCCTCGTGGTGGTGGGCGAGGGCAGCCAGCGCGGGCTCGTCGAGCGGGCCGCTGAAGAGGCGGGCGTGAGCGCCCGCGTGTCATTCCTCGGCGCGGTCGCCGACGACGTGCTGCCGGCGCTCTACCGCGACGCCCTTGCGGTCATGTACGTGCCTTATGACGAGGACTACGGCCTCGTCACGCTCGAGGCCTTTCTCGCGGCCAAGCCGGTCGTCACCGCGTCCGACTCGGGCGGCACGCTCGAGTTCGTCGACGACGGCGTGACCGGCGTCGTCACCGCGCCCGAACCGGAGGCGCTCGGCGCGGCCGTCGCGGCGCTGCACGGTTCGCGCGCCCGCGCCGCCGCGCTCGGCGACGCCGGCCGCGCGCGGGCCTCGGCCATCACCTGGGATGCCGTCATCGAGCGCCTCGTATCACATGGATAACTCGACTCCTTCCGGCGCCCTGCCCACGGCGCTCGTGCTCCTGCCGACCTACAACGAGCGCGAGAACCTGCCGGCCATCGCCGGTCTGCTGCTCGCGCAGCCGAACCTGCGCATCATGGTGATCGACGACGGCTCACCCGACGGCACCGGCGCGCTCGCCGACGAACTCGCGGCGACGAGCGGTGGCCGTCTGACGGTGATGCACCGCACCGGCAAACGCGGCCTCGGCCGCTCGTATCTCGACGGCATGCGGGCGGCGCTCAAGACCGACGCCGATGTCGTCTTCCAGATGGACGCCGACCTCTCGCACGACCCGAAGTACGTGCCCGACCTCGTGCGCGCTTCCGCCGACCACGACATCGTCATCGGCTCGCGGTACCTGCAGGGCGTGAGCGTCGTGAACTGGCCGCTGCGCCGCCTCATCCTGAGCACGTTCGCCAACTGGTACGTCCGCACGGTCACCGGCATGGAGGTGCGCGACTGCACCGCCGGCTTCCGCTGCTGGCGCCGCGACGCCATCGCGCGGATACCGCTCGACACCATCACGTCGGACGGGTATTCGTTCCAGGTCGAGACATTGTTCCTCGCCCTCGAGGCCGGCTGCACGGTGGGCGAAGTGCCAATCATCTTCGTCGAGCGCCGCGTCGGCGCCTCGAAGATCTCGGGCGGGGTCATCCGCGAGTCGTTCTTCACGCCGTGGCGCCTGCTGTTCAGACGCTGGTTTGGGCGCCGGCCGGCCGCCGGCACGCGCTACAATTCTCCCGGCGCGTAACCATGCCCGGCACCACTCCCCACAGTCTCAGCATCTTCTTCCCCGCCTACAACGACCGCGGCACGATCGGCAGTCTCGTGATCCGCGCGCTGCAGGTGGCCGAGACGCTGACGCCCGACTACGAAGTGATCGTGGTCAACGACGGGAGCAGGGACAACACCGGCGAGATCCTCGACGAACTGACACGCCTCTATCCCGAACACTTCCGGGTGGTACATCACGTCGTCAACCGCGGCTACGGCGGCGCCCTGCGCAGCGGCTTCGACGCCGCGACGAAGGATCTGGTGTTCTACACCGACGGCGACGCCCAGTACGATCCGGGCGAGGTCACCGAACTCTGGAAGGCGCTCGCCGACGACGTCGACTGGGTGAACGGCTGGAAGATCAGCCGCTCGGATCCGCTGCACCGAATCGTCATCGGCCGCATCTATCACCACACCGTGAAGACGCTCTTCGGCCTCACCGTGCGTGACGTGGACTGCGACTTCCGGCTGATGCGCCGCCGCATCTTCGACACGGTGCGCCTCGAGAAGAACAGCGGTGTCATCTGCCTGGAGATGATGAAGAAGTTCAAGGACGCCGGCTTCCGCGTGGCCGAGGTGCCGGTGCACCACTACCACCGCACACACGGCACCTCGCAGTTCTTCAACTTCCCGCGCATCGCGCGCACGGGCGTCGACGTGCTGAAGCTGTGGTGGGCGCTCGTCGTGCGCCGCGAGCACCTGCGGGGCGCCGCGGCCGCCACGGCAGCGGCCGGCCAGGCGCGGGGGCCGCGATGATCGACCCCGCCGCCCACTACCCCGGCCGCCGCGTCATGATCACGGGCGGCCTCGGCTTCATCGGCAGCAATCTCGCCATCCGCCTCGCCGGACTCGGCGCCGAGGTGCTGCTGGTCGACTCGCTCATCCCGGGTTCCGGCGGGAACCTCACCAACATCGAGCCGGTCAAGGACCAGGTGCGGCTGAACGTCGCCGACATCCGCCAGGCCAGCACGATGAACTATCTCGTGCGCGGCCAGGACGTGATCTTCAACCTGGCGGGACAGGTCAGCCACATCGACAGCATGCGTGACCCGCACACCGACCTCGAGGTCAACTGCCGGGCGCAGCTCACGCTGCTCGAAGCGTGCCGCCACCACAACCCGGGCACGAAGGTGGTGTTCGCCGGCACGCGCCAGGTCTACGGACGGCCCGATCATCTGCCGGTCACCGAAGATCATCTGGTCCGGCCGACCGACGTCAACGGCATCAACAAGGTGGCCGGCGAGTACTACCATCTCGTCTACAACAACGTCTTCGGCGTGCGCGCCTGCTCGCTGCGCCTGACGAACGTCTACGGTCCGCGGCAGCTCATCCGCCACAACCGCCAGGGCTTCATTGGCTGGTTCGTGCGCCTGGCGCTCGACGGCGGCGAGATCCAGATATTCGGTGACGGCTCGCAGGTCCGCGACTTCGTCCACGTGGACGATGCGGTCGACGCGTTCCTGCGCGCGGGCGCCACCGATGCCGTCAACGGCGAGGTCTTCAACGTCGGCGGCGACGAGCCCATCAGCCACGCCGAGCTGGTGCGCCTGCTGGTCGAACTGAGCGGGCGCGGCACGTGCCGCTTCGTCGACTGGCCGCCCGAGAAGAAGGCCATCGACATCGGCAGCTTCTACGCCGACTCGAGCCGCTTCCGGGCGCGCACCGGCTGGGCGCCGGCCGTGCGCCTGCGCGACGGGCTCGCGGCCACGCTCGACTTCTACCGCACCCATTACCACGCCTATGTGGACGAGGTCACCGGCGCATGAGTGCGACGCCGCTGCGCGTGCCGTTCAACATGCTGCGACTCGGCGACGAGCGCGCCGACATCGAGACGGCGATCGCCCGCGTACTCGACTCGGGCTGGTTCGTGCTCGGCCCGGAAGTGACGGCCTTCGAAGCGGAGTTCGCCGCCGCGATGGGCGCCGGACACGCGGCCGGCGTGAACACCGGCACCGATGCCATCGCGCTCGCGCTCATGGCGCTCGGCATCGGCCGCGGCGATGAAGTCATCACGTCGCCGCTCTCGGCGGCCTACTCGGCTCTGGCGATCGATATGACCGGGGCGACACCGGTCTTCGCCGACATCGATCCGCAGCGCCTCACGATCGACCCGGCGGCCGCGGCCGCCGCCGTCACGAGCCGCACGCGTGCCATCCTGCCGGTGCACCTGTACGGCCAGGCCGCGGATCTCGACGGCATCCACGCCGTGGCGGCGCGGCACAACCTCGCCGTGGTCGAGGACGCCTGCCAGGCCCACCTGGCCACCCATCGCGGGGTGCCGCTCGGCCGCGGCTCGGCCGCGGCGGCCTGGAGCTTCTACCCCACGAAGAACCTCGGCGCGCTCGGCGACGGCGGCGCGGTGACGACCGACAACGCCGCGCTCGCCGCGCGCATCCGCCGGCTGCGCAACGGCGGCCAGGTCACCCGCTACCACCACGAGGAACGCGGCGTGAACAGCCGCCTCGACGAGCTGCAGGCGGCGATCCTGCGAACCCGCCTGCCACGCCTGGCCGCGGCGACCGCGGCACGCCGCCGGCTCGCGACCGAATACCGCGCCCGGTTGTCGAACCCGGCCGTTCAGGTTCCGCGTGAGTACGACGCCGGGCACGTGTACCATCTGTTTCCGGTGGTCGTCGCCGAGCGTGATCGATTCCAGGCCCACCTGCGGGCCGCCGGCATCGAGACCCTGATTCATTACCCGGTGCCCATTCCCCGCCAGCCCGCCGCCACCGTGTGGTCGCCCGCCATCTGCCCGGTGGCCGACCGTGTCACGGCGGAGGTTGTGTCGCTGCCGTTGTACCCATCGCTGCCGCTGGACGCGCTGGCGGAAGTGACTGCCGCCGTCGCGGCGTTTTCGAGGTAACCCGATGCGAGTCCTGATCACGGGAGGCGCCGGTTTCGTCGGCTCCCATCTGTCCGACGCCCTGCTCACGGCCGGCCATCACGTGCACGTCGTCGACGATCTGTCGACGGGCTCGATCGACAACATCTCGCACCTGAAGCCGCACAAGCACTTCGGCTACACGATCGACACGATCTTCAACGAGCAGCTCACCGCCGAACTCATCGATCACGCCGACGTGGTGTTCCACCTCGCCGCCGCCGTCGGTGTGAAGCTCATCGTGGAGCGCCCGGTGCACACGATCGAGTGCAACGTGCACGGCACCGAAGTCGTGCTGCGCCACGCCAGCAAGAAGAAGAAGCTGGTGCTGGTCGCCTCGACGTCCGAGGTCTACGGCAAGAGCACCAACGTCCCCTTCCAGGAGGACGCGGATCTGGTGCTCGGCGCCACCACGCGCCACCGCTGGGCCTACGCCTGCAGCAAGATGCTCGACGAGTTCCACGCGCTCGCCTACTACAAGGAGCGCAAGCTGCCGGCGATCGTCTTCCGCCTGTTCAACACCGTGGGCCCGCGCCAGACCGGCCAGTACGGCATGGTGCTCCCGAACTTCGTGCGGCAGGCGCTGGCCAACGAGCCCATCACGGTGTTCGGCGACGGCACGCAGAGCCGCAGCTTCACCTACGTGGGCGACGTCGTGCGCGGCCTGATGGCCCTCATGGTGGAGCCGAAGGCCATCGGCCAGGTCTTCAACATCGGCAACGTCGAGGAAGTCACCATCCGGGGCCTGGCCGAGCGCGTGAAGGCGGCCACCGGGTCGAGCTCGGAGATTGTGACCATCCCCTACGACCAGGCCTACGACTCGGGTTTCGAGGACATGCCGCGCCGGGTGCCGGATCTCACCAAGATCCGCAACCTCGTCGGCTACGAGCCCCAGGTCCAGCTCGACGAAATCATCAGCCGGGTGGTGGAAGACTTCCGCACCCGCTGAGGTCCGGCGACGGGCGTATACTGGACCTATCATGGTTCGCGCGTCCGTCACGGCGCTGGCACTGCTGCTCATCGCGCTGCCCGCCTCGGCGCAGCAGCTCTCGCTTGAGATCCGCGATGGTCTGGTGACCCTGCAGGCCGCCAACGTCACCGTGCGCCAGATCCTGGCCGAGTGGGCGCGCGTGGGCGGCACCCGCGTGGTGGGTGGGGAACGCCTGGCCGGGTCACCGCTCACGCTGAGCCTCGAAGGCGTGCCGGAAGCCAAAGCCCTCGACATCGTGCTGCGCGGCGCGGCCGGCTACATGGCGGCCGCCCGGTCGGTGCCCGGCACCGGGCGCTCCAGCTATGACCGCATTCTCGTGCTCGCCACGAGCTCCCCGCCTGCGGGCGGCGGCGCCGCGGGCGGGGGCGCCGCGGGGGGCGCCGCAAACCCCCCCGCCCC
>JBIKUN010000106.1:0-16501 GCA_044347565.1 Vicinamibacterales bacterium
GGAAGACCTTGAACCCATCGACACCCGGCGCGCCCTGGAGGACGGCGATGGCCTGCGGCCCGATGGCGTCGAAGACCTGGTTCCGGCGGGCCGTGAACTCCTCGACCGGGAAGTCGGTCTGGTAGGGCGCAACGCCCTGTCCCTGCAGCAGCACGGCTGACGTGAGCACGAAGGCGAGGAGCGCAGCTGGCCGCCTGCCGTTCGTGACGACCGAGGGACGAAATCGACGCAGGTTCATGGGCACTCCCGGCACGCGGATGATAGCGGGTTCGACCGGCGCGAACCAGTCGTCTGCGGCCGGTGTTGGGCGTCTGGTGATACGGATACGGCACGAACGCCGCAGCGTGCGGCGCGCCACACAGTGGGCGATCGCCCAGATCGACGATCGGCGCTAGCCCGGCGGGCGGTGGTCCGTCAGGCGGATGCCCGAAACAGCTCTCTCAGGCCAATCAGACATCCGGGCAGCAAAGGCGTGCTCAACGTCTCGTCGTCTTCGGCCGTGAGTTCCGCCGCGCGCGCAAGCCTACCCTCAGGCGACCCGCGAAACACCTGCACGGTGTCGAGCTCTGGATCGACCAGCCAGTATTCGCGCACGCCTGACCGCTCGAACAGGCGGCGCTTGGTCTGTGCGTCGCGTTTGCGCGTGCTGTCCGACAGCACCTCGATCACGAGTGCCGGGGGCCCCTGCACGTTCTTGTCGGTGAGGATCCCGGCCTGATCGCCTGACACCACAAGCAGGTCAGGTTCAACGACGTCATGCGGCGACAGCACCACGTCCAACGGCGCCATGAAGACCTGGCCGGCCCCCGGATTGGAGCGGAGATGCAGCTCGATCTCGACCAGAAGCCGCTTGACCAGCTCCTGATGGCGCACGTTCGGCGACGGGGTCACGAAATGTTCCCCGTCGATGATCTCGTGCCGACGGCCGTCGTCCGGAAACTGCACGACGTCGTCGTAGGTGAGCCGCGTGTCAGCGCGGGCCACTGGCGTGCGCATCGGGTCCTCCCCGGCCATGGTCGCAGTCTACAACCAGCCATGGCTCAGGCCAATGCGACGACGATGCCGACGACGATTCGTCGGCCAAGTCGCAGACCGAACGGCCGAGATTGAGAAATCTGCGCCGCGCCGGACGCGACCTCAGTGGAACGACTGCCAGTGCGCCTCGATCCTCGACTTCACCCCCGCCGCATCTCCCGGCAGCAGATACCCACTCTTCACGAGCGCGTCGATGACCACTGAGGCCTTGGCCACGTACGCCTCCTTAGTCGGGTAGCGCTCGTCCACGCTCAGCCGCGGGTCGCCAGCCTTCTC
This sequence comes from Vicinamibacterales bacterium, assembly GCA_044347565.1. Taxonomy (GTDB): domain Bacteria; phylum Acidobacteriota; class Vicinamibacteria; order Vicinamibacterales; family UBA2999; genus CADEFD01. The sequence goes on from JBIKUN010000106.1 coordinate 1,312, forward strand.
GCGCGCCGCCTTCGTTTTCGCGAGCGGCAACGCCATACCGAGCAGGCTCACCAGCTGGTTCGTGCCGCCGATTGAGGCGTTGCGGAAGTTCCAGCCGGTGTAGGTGGCCACCGGCACCCGCTGCTCCGCCGTGCGAATCCCGGCCAGCTCATTGCCGTCGGCATCAACCTGCGGCACGAGGAACGGCAGATCGCGGCCGTCGTGTCGCGGCCCCTGGATGAGGGCCGGGCTCTGCACGCCGGGCAGCGCGGGAAACTTGAGCTTCGCGATGGGCACGAGTGTGCCGTCGGCGAGCTTCGGCACCTGCGATGCCGGGGGCTCGGTGCCCTTCACGACCCAGTCGGTCATCGCGACGAGCAGCGCCCGCAGCGTCCACCAGTACTCGAGCGGATTGGCGGGCTGCTGACCAAACCCACCGGCCGGCACGGGGAACGGCGCGGACGAATGCTGCGCGCCGGTGAGGAAGTAGGCGCGCACGTTCGGCGGCAGCACCAGATCGCGTTTGCCGTCGGGCGTCGTGTGGATGAGCGCGGCGGCGCGTCCGCCGCCCCAGTACTCGACGGCTGTGTTCGTGAACATCACCTTCGGCTGCGTGGCGCCGGCACGGGCGTTATCGAGCAGGCCGTCGGTGCGCCGCGACACGGGATCGCGCTCGGCGCTCGTCGCATAGGGGAACTGCGTGGTCGAGTACATCGAGAGCGCGGTGGGCTGGGCGCCGCGCACGTTGATGCTGAGGCGGGCCGCGCCGGCGATGTGCACCATCACGCCGTCGAGCACCTGCCGGCCCTGCTCGTCGGTGTTGAAGCCATCGTAGAGAAAGCTGCGCAGGAAGCGGCCGCTCTGCGAAGAGCCGAAGCCGATGAGCTTCCCGGCCTTCGCCACGGCATCCGGGGCGTACTTCACCCACGAGGCAAGATCCCGGTAGGCGGCGAGCCCCAGCCCGGAGACCGGCCATTCGGTGGGCCGATAGGTGAGCTCGTAGGTGCGGCCCTTCTCGAAGCCGCCGGTCAGCGTGACCTGATTGCCGCGCACCGTGAAGCGCTCGCGCGCGATGAGCGTCTTTGCGCCGAACTCGCCGTCGCGCACGCTGAGGGTGGTGTCGCGGGCGTTGTCGTCGGTGGGCCGGTAGCCGGCCAGGTCACCCACGGTCTGCGGGCCGTCGTCGTTCGGCGTGAAGCCGGCGCGGATGACATCCGACACACCGCGCGCCGACGGGATCTGGATGGCCATGCCGGCACCGCGCTCGGCTTCGCCCTGCCGGCCGCTGATGCGTCGGATATCGAACTCCCAGCCCACCCACACCACCGTGTAGCCGCGCTGCATGAGGAACGCGTCGCCAAGATCGGCGTCGGTCACCGGGTCGTTCGTGGCGCCGCGGTTGAAGCCGCCGAGCACGATCTTGCGGCCGCGGTTGAGCACGTCCACGAGCGCGACGCCGTTCGATGTCGCGGCATCGAGCGGACGCAGGATGTAGACGTCGCTCGAGAACTCGACCTTGCCGTCGAAGTTCACCGGCGCCTTGTCCACATCGGCAATCACGGAGTTGCCGGGGGCGCGGGGATTCACGGCGAAATGGGCGATGCCGACGATCTTCTCGTAGCCGGAACTGCCGATGGGCGCGCGGCTTGTGATGTCGAACCTGACGACATCGGCCCGGGCCGGAGCGGCCGCGGCGAGCAGCAGGCAGACGAGCAGCAAGAAGCGTGGGAGGGACGTCGACATGCGGCGCAGTATAGTGCGCCGCGCCCGCGTGATCAGGAACTGCGTACATCGCTTCCCGGCACGGGCGCGAATTCTGCGGTCGCTGGCGCCGCCCGGCGCCAACACCTCGGCGGACTGGCCGCAATTCCGGCGGTTTCCATCGCGCCGGCCGCACTGTTGCCGCCTGGCACGCGCGCTGCAGTCAGGCCGCTCACCGGCGCATTCCGCGGCCGCAGATTGGAGTCCGTCCGCATGCTCACTCGACGCATTTTCCTCGGCAGCCTCGCCACCGCGACGGGGTCCGGCCTTGCCGCCTACGATTGGCAGACGCCCACGCTCGCCCAGGCCCGTCGCCCGCCACTCGATCCGTTCGTGGCCAGCCTCGGCCGCGAAACGGCGGCCATCCACAAACGCATGGTGAAGACTCGCAAGGCGACGAAACGCGATGCCCGCGACTACGCAACGCTCGTGCGGTTGAGCGCCTCGCACTTCGAAGCCACGGGTCTCGACGAAGCCGTGAAGGCGGCCGGGCGCCGCATCGATCGGGGACGGCTGTACGACCCGTCGGTCAGGGCCTTGCCAGACCGGCTGCGAGCCGACCTGCGCGGCTTCGGTGTCGACCCCGACGCAGTGCCAGACACCGGCGAGTCGCCGGACCTCGCGCTCCGCGAAGAGACCCTGCGCAAGCTGTCGCTCGTCGGCATCACGCCATTCCTCCGCTTCCATGCCCGCGTGGCCGACGTCCTGGCGGAGTCGACCGTGGCTGGCGGTCCGGCCCTGCCGGCTGGAGCCGCGATCGCACCGGTGGCGTACCGGGCCATTGACTGGTCCGACGACTACTGGTGCAACATCAGCAGCGCGTGCGGGGCAGGCTCGAGCGGCGGGGGCGGCGGCACAAGCCTGGCCGAGATCTGCCGGAACCGGCGCCTCTTCGAGCTGGAGCTCGAGGCGGCGGTTCTGTTCGCGTCACTGGGCGGGCCTGAGCTGGCGCCGCTCTTCCTCGTGCTCGCCCTCGACCTGCTCGCGTGGAAGGCCCATTCGTGGTATCTCGGATGCTGATGACGCGTGTGCTCAACCTCGTGCTGGCGCTGTGCACGGCCGCTTCGCTGGCGTCTCTGGCACGGCAGGTCACCTTCACGCCGGTCGTGACGGCCGCCTTCATCGTGGCCGCCCTGGCCGGGCTGGTAGTGCCCCTCTGGCTGAACCTGCGGCATCCGGGGGGCAGGCATCTAATCTGGTACTTCCCGGCGATGATCGGCGCCACGGCCCTGTCGCTGTTCTCCGGCTAGCGGAATCAGGAGTAGTCTCTGGCGATGCGTTTCCGGCGGTGGCAGGCGTGAGTCTCGAATCGGTCAAGGCGTTTCTCGCGACGCACGCACCCGACATTGCGGTCATCGAACTCGAGGCCAGCACCGCCACCGTGACGCTGGCCGCCGAGGCGCACGGCGTCGAACCGGGGCGCATCGCCAAAACGCTGTCGCTTCGCATCGGCGCCGACGTCGTGCTGCTCGTGACACGCGGCGACGCGCGGCTCGACAACCAGAAGTTCAAGGCCGGATTCCGCGCCAAGCCGACGATGCTCGACGCGTCGGAGGTCGAGGCGGAAACCGGGCACCCGGTGGGTGGCGTGAGCCCGCTCGGGCTGTTGCGCCCCCTGCGCGTGTATCTCGACGTCTCGCTCAAGGCGTTCGACGAGGTGCTCCCGGCTGCCGGCGCGACGAACTCCGCCGTGCGAATCACCCCGGATCGCCTGGCTGCCCTCACCGGCGGCGAGTGGGTGGACGTCACCCGCACCTGAATCCCTGGCCGGCCGGTCGTGGTCTAAAGGCGATAATGAGCGCCTTGGAGTACGAGCGCTTCGCCGACATCTACCGCGTCTGGACGGCCACCGCCGGCTCCACCCACGCCAACCTTCCTTTCTACGTGCAGGCGTACCTCACGGCCGACGGCCCGGTCGCGGAACTGGGCGTGGGCGACGGGCGGATCGCGGTCGAGGCCGCGGTGCAGGGCCGGCACGTCATGGGCGTGGACCTTTCACCCGCGATGCTCGCGCTCTGCCGGTCACGCGCGACCGAGGCCGGCGTGCCCGACCGGCTCACCCTGCTGCAGGGCGACTTCCGCAGCTTCGTACTGCCCGAGCCGGCCGCGCTCATTGCCCTGCCGTACCACAGCATCGGCCACCTGACGTCGCTCGCGGCCAAAGCCGAGGCCGTGCGCCACATCCACACACAGCTCAGGCCTGGCGGGCGATTCATCTTCGACGACTTCCTGATGACACCGGCGCGCCTCGACCAGATGCGGCGGGTGCAGCTGCGCGCGGAGTACGACACGCCCGACGGACAGCACGCCCTGCTCTGGGTCACGTCCCTCGTCGACGAAGCAGCGCAGACCATGCGTGTTGTCACCTGGGAAGATCTGCTCGACGACGACGGCGTGATGATGCGCCGCCGCTACCGTCCGCTGTCACTGAGCTGGATGACGCCGGCGCAGGCCGAGGGCCTGCTCACTGATGCCGGCTTCACGGTGGAACGGTGCCTGGGCGCGTTCGACGGCTCGGCGTTTGCGGCCAGCACGGCCGAGGAACAGATTTGGATCGCACGGAAGGACTCGGCCACATGACGGGCACGACCGGACTGAAGCACCTGCAGGTCGACTGCATCATCGGCATCTACCCGCACGAGCGGGCCGCCACACAGACCGTGTATCTCGACATCGAACTCGATTACGACTTCGCGGCGCCGGCCGGGTCCGATGCGATCGCTGACGCGGTGGACTACGACGGCATCGCCGCCGGCGTCACGCGACTGCTGCAGGAATCGCGGTTCCAGCTGATCGAAACGATGGCCGAACGCGCGGCGGCGCAGTTGCTGGCGGACGTGCCGGTGGCGACGGCCGTGCGGATCGAAGTGCGGAAGCCGGCCGCCGTGCCGGCGGCAGACTGTTCGTTCGTGCGCGTGGAGCGCCGGCGATGAGCTCCTCAAGCGCGCGTCCACTGGCGGTGGTCACCGGCGGAGCGAAGCGGCTCGGCCGGCATCTGTGCCTGTCGCTCGCCGCGCGTGGCTACGACGTGGTGATCCTCTACCGCTCGTCGGACGACGACGCGAGCACCCTCGAACGGGCGATTGCCGCCACCGGCCGCCGCGCCCGCGCCGTCAAGGTGGACGTGGCCGACAAACACGCGGTGGCCGCCGCCTTTGCCGGCATCGGTGCCGCCGAGGGCCACGTGGACCTGCTCGTGAACAACGTCGGCAACTACAACCCGCAGCCCGTGACGGCGCTCGATCCGGATGTGTGGGACGACACGATTGCCGCGAACCTCTCCGGCGCCTACTACTGCAGCTACGGCGCGCTGAAGCTGATGCCGGCGGGCGGCCACATCATCAACATCGGGATGGCCGGGCTCGAAGGCATTCGCGCGAACACCCGCGGCACCGACTACTACGTGAGCAAGACCGGCCTGCTCGTGCTCACGCGCGCGCTCGCCGCCGCCTATGCGCCGCAGCAGATCCGCGTGAACATGGTCTCGCCCGGACAGCTCGAGAACTCCGTGGACCTGCCGCCGCCCGACGAAATCAGCCAGTGGGTGCCGATCGGCCGCTCGGGCACGCTCGACGACATCGCCCAGGCCGTGCACTACCTGCTCGACGCCGGCTACGTCACCGGCCAGAACATCGACATCGCGGGCGGTTACCGGCTCTGATGCCGACGGCGTCCGCGCTCGTGCCGCTGTGGAACCGGGCATCGGAATGGCAGCGCCGGCTGGCGATGGTTGAAGACGCGCGTGCCTTCCTGTATCTGTCGACTTTCTACATCGAACACGACACTTACGGCACGGAGATCCTGGCTGCGCTGCGCCGGGCGCAGCGGCGCGGCGTTGCTGTCACGCTCCTCGTGGACGCGTTCGGCCAGCGGCTCGGCGGCGTGCTGATGACGGCGGCGCAGCGGGCCGCGCTGGCGCGCGAGCTCGCTGACCTGCGCGCCGGGGGCGGCACGGTCACGGTTTATGCGCCGGCCCACCAGGTGCAGCGGCTCCTCGGCGGCGGCCAGCACGTGAAGATTCAGGTGTCGGAGGCCGGCGAAGCCATCGTCGGCAGCAGCAACCTCACGAAGACGTCGTTCGAGGCGTGGAACGAATACGCGGTCGCCGTCCGCGGGCCAATCGTGGCCATACTGCTCGAGAGCCTGCGTGCGTTCGGTGGCGTGGTGTCTGGCGAACATGTCGCGCAGCTCGGCGCGGACGCGTCCACCGCTCCGGCGCCGGCGGACCTTGCGCTCGACTACTGGTACTGCAACCCGAATCTGACACAGGGCTGGACGGGGCCCTTCGGCTGGCGCGGCGACAACGCCGTCACCACGCGGATGATCGCGATGCTCGACGGCGCGCGCACATCGGCGCGCATCACCAGCTTCTATTTCAAGCCCGTCGCGCCGCTCCTCGACGCCGTGCTGCGCGCGGCCAGGCGCGGCGTGCTGGTGGAGGTGTTCCACTCGCACCGCGACGCCCTGCCGGCCACGGATCTCGCGTGGATTGCGGCCGCCGCGAGTTACCCCCGCCTGCTCGAGGTCGGCGTGCGGATCCACGAGAACCGGCGCGGTGAACACTCGAAGATCGTGCTCATCGACGATACCTGGGCGGCCTTCGGCAGCTACAACTTCGAAGACGCCGCCCATGATCGGCTGGGCGAACTGATGCTCGAAAGTCGCGACGCGCGGGCGATCGCGCCGCTCCAGGCCATCTTCGACGAGCTGCGTCTGGATCCCGAGAACGTGCTGGTGACGCGCGAGTCGTTCCGTGACCTGCCGCCGCGCGTGACCACACGTGTGGCACGATACGGCCGCTTCAAATGGTGGATGTGATGCGTTTCACCGAGATCGAACACAAGTTCGTGCTCGACGCCGGCTTCGATCTGGCGGCCTTCCGGGACACGCTCGCGGCTCTCGGGCCCGAGCGCACGAACGCACTGCAGGTGCGCGATCGCTACTTTCTGACGGCAGACGGCCAGGCGCGACACTACATCCTGCGGCACCGCTTCGACCACGAGCTGCATCAGCTCACGATCAAGTCCCTCGCTTCGGATCCCGAAGTGCGCGACGAGATCAACCTGGACCTCGGGCACCACAAAGGCGATCAAGCGGCCCAGGTGGACGCGTTCACGGCGCGCATGGGCGTCGTGTGGCGCGACGAGCTGCTGAAGGCGCTCGACGTCTGGTACTTCGTCGACTGCGAGGTGGTGTACTACGAGGCCACGAGCGGCGGCCGCACGGTGCGCTGCGTGGAGTTCGAGGCCGTGCGGCAGGCGTCGGTGCCTGACGCGCTGGCCGTCATCGCGCGCTACGAACAGGCCACCGGGTTCGACGCGGCGACGCGATCACGAGAGTCGCTGGTGGACCTGCTGTTTCCTGGTGCGCTCCCGCCCCGCTAGCTGTGGCTCTGCCCTGCGGCATATTCCGCCACCCTTGGACCCGGGGCTCACGTTTGCTATCGTCTCTCGGCTTAACTTAGTGTCTCTACCGGATAGCGGGACGCACGGAGGTGGCAGGTCTTGGCGACGTTCCTTGAAGCTCTCAAGAAGAATCCCTACGTCTACATAGTTGGAACCGAGACGAGACGCGTTCTGGGGCGGCTTGCCCGAGAGGCGCGCCACAACACATGGAAGCGCGGCCGCACTGAGAGTATCCGGGAGTATCTGGCTGCAAGCGCAGTTCCGAAGCTGCATGTCGGATGTGGCCCCATGCTTCTCAAGGGCTGGATCAATTCGGATATGGAACCGGATATCGCCAAAGGGGTCATCTACCTGGATGTAACCGAACCGCTTCCATTTCCTGACGGGAGCCTGAATTACATCTACAGCGAACATGTGCTGGAACATGTGACGTTGGAGACGACGTTCACGCACTTCGGAGAGTGCTATCGGGCTCTCAGCCCCGGCGGCGTCATCCGCGTCGCCATGCCCGATCTTCAGTTCCTGCTCGACTACTTCAAGGGCAAGGAACTGACACCAGTGCAGCAGAGCTTTCTGGAACGCACCGTCGAAAAGTTCCATCCGATGGTGGCTGTAAAGTCACCCGCCCTGTTGCTGAACGATTTCGTGAGACGTTGGGGGCACCAGGTGATCTATGACCACCAGTTGCTGGCAGACCTTCTCAAGAGAGTGGGTTTTGATCCGGTAGTGTCATGTGCACTCCAGGAAAGCAGGCACACGGACTTGACGAACCTGGAGCACCACGGCACGGCAATCGGCGATGCCTACAACCGGCTGCAGACGATGGTCCTGGAGGCCACGCGTCCGGCGATGTGAGACAGATCGAAGGGGGAGAGGAGCGGAGCGCCTGGCGGCACGGTCGGATCACGCCCGTTCCGTCAGCCCCAGCTTCTGATGCCGCCTATCTTCACCTGGCGCGCAACCTGCACACCGGCCAGCTCCGAAACGGATTCGGCTGACACCACGCGTGCCTGCATCACCGTTCATCTCGGCGGGCCCGACGGCTCGCGGCTCGCGCTGCCGACCCGGCGCGACATGCCGACCACGACAACCTGCGAGTCGTCGTGCGCTGCCTCGGCGTTTCCGGGGAATCCCCGGCGGCAACCGCGGGATTCTGCCACGCTGGCCGGAGGCAAGACCTCGCGCCCGCGAGATCAGCCAGGCAGCCTGTGGCACGGTATCTGCTCCTCCGCTGGATGAAAGGTGCGAGGGGCATTGCCCGGGCTCGTCCGGGATACCGTCTCTGTACTCGCAGAGTGACGTGATGCAGCGCCGAATTCGTCTCTGCGTATCCCAGGGTGCCTTCGCCCGGGCCACCGCCGTCGTGCTCATGACGGTCCTGCTTGCGGGATGTCATGCCCGGCAGCGCCTCGTCATTCCTACCGAGGCCCCACCACGGCAGGACGTCTCCGTCGTGCAGCCCGGCGACCACGTGCGCGTGAAGCTGCAGAGCGGCGCCACGCTCGCCTTTGAAGTCGCCGAGGTACGGTCCGACGAGCTCGTCGGTACCAAGGGGCAGCGCGTGCGCTACGGCGACATGGCGCAGCTGCAGCGGAGCCGGTTTTCCGCCGGCCGGACTGCCGTGCTGGTGGTTGGTGGCCTGGGGCTGCTGGTGATCACCCTGACCGGGATGGCGTACGCCTCACTTGCCGGTGGGCTATGAGTGCCACGACCGCTCGTTCCACGCGCCACGGCGTCAAGGCGCAACTGGTGGCGCTTGTCACGGTGTCGGCGCTCCTGGCCGGTTGCCACATTCAGACGCGGGTGGCCCTGCCCGGTGACTCGCCGCCCACGGGCACCGTCCCTGCCGCGACGGTCAAGGCTGGCGACGAGGTGCGCATCGTCATGCGCGACGGCACCCTCGTCGGCGCCACGGTCGTGACAGCGCAGCCGGACGCACTGGTCGCCAGCGGTGGCCGCCGCTATCTATACGCCGAGATGGCCACACTCGAGATTCGCGCACTCTCGGTCGGGCGGTCGGCCGGTGTCGTTGCCGGCGTCATTGCCGGCACATGGGCCCTGTTCACCTTGCTGCTGCTCGCGGCCGGGTGGGAGGCTGACGGGTAGCGGTAGCACCGCCGCCGCGGACTCTCGCTGGCGACCCGACGCCGGCGCTCAAGGAACTGACATGCAGATGATGCGACGCAGGATGGCACCGGCGATTGCCGTGGGCGTGGTCGTGGCGGCCATTGCCGTGGACGTGCTGCTTAGCGCGTGCGGCGGTAGTCCCACCGGCCCCAGTGACACGCCGAAACTGGCAGTCACGATCACCAGCAGTGGCCCCAGTCCCATGACCGTCCGTGGGCCGCGTGAGGGGGCATTCACGGTCCAGTTCGTCAATCAGGACGATCAGCCTCACGAGGTGCGCTCCGATCCGCACCCGGCCGACAACAACTGCACGGCCCTGAACATTGGCGTCATCGCCCCTGGGCAGAGCAAGGAAACCAGAGACCTCCAAGGCTGCTTCGTCATCATCGGCCGATTCACCGACCGCCTGACGTATCACGACGAGGCCAAGCTGGACGATTCGCGGTTCCAGGGAACCATCCAGCGCTGATGGACGACAGCGAGGCTTACGATGATTGGCTCAAGACGCCCAGCGATGACGGCGATGGTGGTGGCGGCGATTGCCCCCTGGGTGGACAAGAGAGACCAGCATCGCCAACTGCCCCACGCAGTTCGTGGGGTAACACGACGAGACCAGGCCGGCCGACCAGGCGTTCTGGGGACGGGTCGCGAAGTGACGGCGTTCTGGAGCTCGCCGGCGCCGGTGCCGCATCGGGAGGTGCAATGAGTTTCCCAGTGTATGTGCGGATCGGGACGCTCGTCCTGCACCCGCACCAGGTCTTCGAGACGCTGGCCTGGGCCACGGGCTTCTTCATCTACTTCCGCGCGCGCAGTCACGGCGGCGATGTCCTCTCGCAGCAGCACCGGCTGTGGGTGGTCGTGGCCGCGGTGCTTGGCGGCCTGGCCGGCAGCCGATTGCTCTACCTTGTCGAGAGCGCAGGTGCCGTTGCTGGACACGTGACCGACACGGACGTCCTGTTTGGCGGCAAGTCGATCGTGGGCGGCCTCATCGGCGGCGTCATGGCGGTCGAGGCCATCAAGAAGTGGCTGCGCGTGAAGGTCGCCACCGGCGACCTGCTCGTGATGCCGCTCGTCGTCGGCATGGCCATCGGCCGCGTGGGCTGCTTCCTGACGGGCCTGGCCGATCAGACCTACGGTGTTGCCACCACGCTGCCGTGGGGCGTCGACTTCGGCGACGGCATCTCGCGTCATCCGACGCAGCTCTACGAGATCGTGGCGCTCGCGCTGCTGGCGTGGCTGCTCAGCACCTACGGCAAGCGCCTCACGACTGAAGGCGACCGCTTCAAGCTGTTCATGGTCACCTACCTGGCGTTCCGCCTGCTGCTGGACTTCCTCAAGCCCGGCCTGCCGGTGTTTGGCCTGACGGTGATTCAGTGGGCCTGCGTCGCCGGTCTCGGCTATTACACCTCGCAAATTTCCCGCCTCGTATCCGGAGTACGTCATGAGTGAGCGTGTGCGCCCGTACGTGTTCTACGACGTCGCCGTCTCGATCTGCTCCACGTGTTACCAGCGCGTGGAGGCCAAGATCGTGTTTCAGGACAACGCGGTCTACATGCTGAAGTGGTGCCCCACGCACGGGCACGAGCGCGTGCTCATGGCCGACGACATCGACTACTACCGGCGCGGCCGCGAGGTGTTCATCAAGGCGCCCGAGATGCCGCACACCTTCAATACGCCGATGAAGTGGGGCTGTCCGTACGACTGCGGTCTCTGTCCGGATCACCAGCAGCACTCCTGCGTGACGATCATCGAGATCACGGATCACTGCAACCTGACGTGCCCGATCTGCTACGCCGAGAGCAGCCCGGCGCGTCCGCGCTACCGGTCGGTCGATCAGGTGCAGCGCATGATCGACGCGGTCGTGCGCAACGAAGGCCAGCCTGACATCGTGCAGTTGTCGGGCGGTGAGCCGACGATGCACCCCGACTTCCTCGAGATCCTCGACCGTGCCAGGGCGGCCCCCATCCGGCACGTGATGGTGAACACCAACGGCATCCGCATTGCCACCGACGAGGCCTTCGCCAACGAACTCGCCGCGCGCTCGGAGCATTTCGAGGTCTACCTGCAGTTCGACTCGTTCGAGCGCGAGGCCCTGATGGCGTTACGCGGCGCCGACCTGCGCGACATTCGCCGACGCGCGCTCGACCGCCTGAACGCGCTCGGCATCGCCACCACGCTCGTCGTCACACTGAAAAAGGGCCTGAACGACCACGAGATCGGCAAGATCATCGACTTCGCGCTGGAGCAGCCGGCCGTGCGGGGCGTCACCCTGCAGCCGATCCAGGCGGCGGGACGGCTGGAGCACTTCAACCCGGCCACCGACCGGCTGACGCTCACCGAAGTACGCCGCCGGATCCTCGAGCAGACGAGCGTCTTTGCCCCGGAAGACATCCTGCCCGTGCCGTGCCACCCCGATTGCCTGGCGATGGCCTACGCCCTCAAGATCGGCGGCCAGGTGATGCCGCTCACGCGGCTCGTCGACCCGCAAGTGCTGATCGAGGGCGGCCGGAACACGATCCTCTACGAGCAGGACGAACGCGTGACCGAGGGGATCTTCCGGTTGTTTGCGACGAACCACTCACCCGAGTCGAGCGCCGGCAGCTTGCGCGACCTGCTGTGCTGCCTGCCACGCGTGGACGCACCAGCCGAGCTCGGCTACCAGAACGTGTTTCGCCTGCTCATCATGCAGTTCATCGACGCCTATTCGTTCGACCTGCGCTCGGTGAAGAAGTCATGCGTCCACTTCGTACATCCCGACGGCCGCCTGATCCCGTTCGATACCTACAACCTGTTCTACCGCGACGGCCTGGAGGCTGCACGCCTCGGCCCGCTGCGCCTGCAGGCTAGAGCGACGGCTCCAGCCCCAGGCGCGCCGCACGAGACGCACCGGGACTGAGGGATCGCGGGTCGTCGTCGGCGTAGCCGAGCAGACGTGGCCACGCGGCGGTCGAACAGATTGGTCACCCGCGCCACTGCGCGCACCCGCCCGCGCAGTAGGTAGCTGGCCGACACGTTCGTGATGGTGGCCCGGCCAATGGGCACCAGCCGATTCGCTTCGTCGCCGCGGAGGAACTGGCTCGACGTTGCCATGACCGCGCCCGACACCGCGAGTCGGCCGTTCGAAGGGGAGGAGAAGAGCGGAGCGCCTGGCGGCACAGTCAGCGTCGGGGGTCCGCGCGCTGCCTGCCATCGCGAAGAAGTGATAGCCTCCCGGGCGTGACTGCCGCACAGGCCAGCCGCGTGGCGTGGACGATTGCCTCGGGAGCGATCTTCGAGTCGGTGGTGTTCGGCGCCGCCGTCCTGCCGGCGTTCGAGGCATGGCAATGGGTGTTCACCCGCCTGCCGGCCTGGTGGCCGGACTGGCTGGCGCCGGCGGTAGTCGCCATGACGGTCGTGCCGGCCTACGTCGTCTTTGCGGTGGCGTTCGCGGGACTGTCGGCGCTCGGCACCCGCCTGCTCGGGTGGCGCACGCCCCCCCCGGGAGAATGGGCGCTGCGCGACTACGAGTGGCCGGTGCTCGACTGGGCGCGCGCCATGATGGCCACCCATGCCGTGCGCGTGTTCGTCGGCACGTTCTTCCGGTCCACTATTGTCTGGGTCTGGTATTTCCGCTGGAACGGCGCTGGCGTCGGCCCCGGCGTCTTCGTGAACAGCCTGTTCGTCTCCGATCACAACCTGCTGACGCTCGGCGAGGGCGTCGTCATCGGCGACGGCGTGCACGTGTCGGGGCACACGGTGGAAGGCGGGCGGTTGAAGACGGGACGCGTATCCCTCGGCCGGGGCGTCATGCTGGGCGTCGGCAGCGTGATCGGCATCGACGTCACGATCGGGGAGGGCACGCAGGTGGGCGCGCTGAGCGTCGTGCTCAAGCACTCGGCACTCGCCAGCCACGCCATCTACGTCGGCGCCCCGGCCGTGCGTCTCCCTCCTCATTAGCCGCGCCGGCGCGCCAGCGCCGATTCGCAGTATCGTCGGGGCATGTGGTTCGTCGTCGCTGGCTTCCTGCTCGTGACGGTCGCGCACGTGGCGCCGTTTCCGTTTCTGCTCGAGGCGATGACGCCGGGCCGGTCGCTGTGGGAAGCGCCGAAGAGCCAGGGCGCGCCCACGGTGTACCTGATGTACGACGACGGGCCGAATCCCGACGGCACGCCGGCGCTGCTCGACGTGCTGGCCGAAGAGGGCGCGACGGCCACCTTCTTCCTGATTCCCGAACACGTCACACCTGACACCGCCCCGATCGTGCGGCGCGCCGTGATGGAGGGCCACGCGCTGGCCATGCACACGCGCTCTGCGGCGCTGATGCTGGAGACACCGGACGACCTCGCGGCCTGGCTCGACACGCGGTCGGCCGGCATCGAAGCACTCACCGGCACGGCCCCCTGCCGGCTCTTCCGGCCGCACGCCGGCATCCGCGGCGGGCAGATGTACGCCGGCCTCGACCGCGCCGGCTACCGGCTCGTGGGCTTCGGCTTCTCGCTGTGGGACTTCGACTGGTGGTGGATGCGGCGGCCCGATCGTCTGGCCGCGCGGCTGGTGCGCCGCGTGTCGGATGGCTCGCTCGTCGTGATGCACGACGGCAACCACCGACGGCCCCGCATCGACCGGCGGCGCACGATCGAAGCCACGCGCGTGCTGGTGCGCGGCCTGAAGGCCCGAGGGTTCGCGTTCGGACGTCTGTGCGATCTGGTGCAACCAGCTCCTGCGATCGGCGAGGGCGACAGGCGTCCTCGTGCCGGCGTGACCACTACGCTGCGAAGGCGGCAGACGCAGCGTCGCGGGACCCAGCCGCCTATCCTCTCGCGACGTGGCGACCGTGAGACGACCCGCCGAGTGTCTCCGCCGGTCGTGAAAGATCCCCTCGAGACAGCGCGATACTTCCCGCACCCGCATGGGATCGCCCGCGCCTTGTTGCGACCGGCGCCCGCACAGGACTTGGCGTCGAATGTGCAGGAGAACGCACATAGCACCATGCAGCGACGAGGCGATCGATGACAACTGCAGGCAAGGTCGTTCTGGGAATGATGGGTCGGTTGCGGCCGACGCCCGCCCGTGGCGCCAGCCCATCGACTCTCGCACTGCCGGCCGTCGACCCGCGCGGCGGTATGCCCTTGCTGGAGGCGCTCGCCGCCCGGCGGTCGGCGCGCGACTTCGCGCCGACACCGTTGCCGCTGCCGCTGCTGGCCGGCGTGCTGTGGGCCGGCTACGGCGTCAACCGCCGAGACGGCGGCCGCACGGCGCCGACCGCCCTCAATGCCCAGGAGATCGACGTGTTCGCGGCACTGCCCACCGGCGCCTACCGCTACGACGCCGCCAGCAGTGCCCTGACGCTCGTGACGGCAACCGATGTGCGCCGGGTGACCGGCTATCAGGATTTCGTCGACGAGGCGCCGCTCGATCTGGTCTACGTGGCAGACCACACGCGACTGCGGATGGTGCCGGCGCGCCAGCGTGAATCGTACTCCTCGGCGGCGGCCGGCGCCATCTGCCAGAACGTCTATCTCTATGCCGCCGCCAACGGCCTGGCGACGGTCGTGCGTGCGTGGATCGACCGCGACGCCATCGCGGAGGCCCTTGCCTTGACCCACGATCAGCAGGTGCTGTTCTCGCAGACCGTCGGCTACCCGCTCCACACCGGCGTCGATCCATCGTGACGCCAGGAGGCCGAGCGTCCTCGTCGGCGTCAGGAGGAACGAGGGCGGGGGGAATGACAGATTCGCTGACACCGAGAGAGGGTGACATATGACCATTCACAACTGCGCCGGCATCTGGATCGACCACAAGCAGGCGATCATCGTGGCTCTGTCGGGAGATCGTGTCGCGACCACGACGCTGGAATCCGGCGTCGGAGCCCATTCCCACTTCGGCGGCGAGCAGGACGGCGGAGGCGAGAAGAAGTACGAGGAACGCCGCCATCAGGA
>JBIKUN010000227.1:0-4499 GCA_044347565.1 Vicinamibacterales bacterium
CCGGCATTCCACCCGAGGACGTGAGCCGCGTCTTCGAGCGCTTCTACCGCGTGGACAAGTCGCGCGGCCGGCCGGGCGGCACGGGCCTCGGCCTCGCCATCGTGAAGCACCTGGCGGACCTGCACGGCGGCGCGGTCACGGTCGAGAACCGCGCGCTCGGCGGCGCGGCGTTCACCGTGCGGCTGCCGGTGGCGCCCCGGCCGGCGCTTACCTGAAGCCGCTCGCCGCGAGCACGTAGTAGGTGGCGGCGGAGATGATCGCCGACGCCGGAATCGTCAGGACCCACGCCCAGACGATCTGCCCGGCGATGCCCCAGCGCACCGCCGACATCCGCCGCACCGACCCCACGCCGACGATGGCGCCGGTGATGGTGTGCGTCGTGCTCACCGGCACGCCCATCGACGAGGCCACGAAGAGCGAGACGGCGCCGGCGGTTTCCGCGGCGAAGCCGCCCACCGGCTGCAGCCGCGTGATCTTCGAGCCCATCGTGTGGATGATGCGCCAGCCGCCCGAGAGCGTGCCGGCGGCGATGGCCGTGTAGGCGGCCAGTTCCACCCACAGCGGAATCTCGAAGGTGGCGATGTAGCCACCGGCGAAGAGCGCGCTGGCGATGATGCCCATCGTCTTCTGGGCGTCGTTGGCGCCGTGGCCGAGCGAGAAGAGCGCCGCCGAGACCAGCTGCAGACGGCGGAAGAGCGAATCGACCCGCGAGGGCGCCGTGCGGCGGCACAGCCAGAAGATGATCACCATGAAGCCGAAGCCGAGGCCCAGGCCGATGAGCGGCGACAGCACGATGAAGATGAGCGTCTTGGTCCAGCCCGAGACGAGAATCGCCGCCGGGCCCGCCTTGGCCACCGCCGCGCCGGCATACCCGCCGATGAGCGCGTGCGACGAGCTCGTGGGCAGGCCGTAGTACCAGGTGATGAGATCCCACACGATGGCGCCGATGAGGCCGCCAAGCACGACGGCGCTCGTCACGACCTTCAGATCGATCATGCCGGAGCCCATCGTCTTGGCCACGGCCGTGCCGAAGACGAAGATGGCGGCGAAGTTGAAGAACGCCGCCCAGACCACCGCCTGGCCGGGCTTCAGCACCCGCGTCGAGACGACGGTGGCAATCGAGTTGGCGGCGTCGTGGAAGCCGTTGATGTAGTCGAAGACCAGCGCCGCCACGACGACGATAATGACGAGCGAGTGCTCCATGACCGCCTACCCGTGCTTGACGACGACGCTCTCGAGGACGTTGGCGACGTCTTCGCAGGCATCGGTCGCCAGCTCCAGCAGGTCGAGCATCTCCTTGCACTTGATGAGCGCGATGGCATCCTTCTCGTGCTCGAACAGGCGGCGCAGGGCTTCGTCGTGCACCGTGTCGGCGGCGTTCTCGAGGCGGTTGATCTCGACCGACCGGTCGTGCACGCCGCTCTTCTTCTCGAGGGCCTCGACGGCCACCTTGACCTGCATCGCCGAGCGCCAGATGAGCGAGGCCAGTTCGCGGGCGCCGTACGGCATCGTATGGATGCGGTAGCGGCGCACGACGCCGGCGGCGGCGTCGATGGCGTCCATCACGTCGTCGAGCGACTTGGCGAGGCCGTGGATGTCCTCGCGGTCGATCGGCGTGACGAACGTGCGGTTCAGACGCTGGATGATCTCGTGCGTGAGGGCGTCGCAGGCTTCTTCGACCTGCTTGATCTCGATCGCCATCTCCCAGGCCGGCGGGTCGGTCGCCAGCATCTTCTCGAGCAGGGTCGCCCCGGAGACGATGCGATCGGCGAGCGCGATGAAATCGGCGAAGAACTTCTCTTCTTTCGGGATCAGGCGAAAGGCCACGGACACTCCTCGGACCCGGCCCGTCAGTGCCGGGGCAGGCTGAGTGTGCCACAGGTCCGCGTTACATCGGCGTTACATGTGTCTCAGGCGCCACCGCCGCCGTCATTCGTCGCCCCGCACGCTCGCCCACGACGCCCCGCCGCTGCTGACTGGCGGCAACGCGAGCGCCACCGTGCCGGCAACCGCCGAAAGGACCACCGCGCCCCAGAGCGAGGCCGTGACGCCGGCCTGCTGGTACAGCAGCCCCGACAACAGCGTACCGGCAAGGCGGCCGCAGGCATTCGCCATGTAGTAGAAGCCGACGCTCAGCGACACCCGGTCGGCATCCGAATACGCCAGCACGAGGTACGAGTGCACGGCGGAGTTCAGGGCGAACACGACGCCGAAGAGGCCGAGCCCCACGAGCATGGTGGGCGCCGCCGGCCACTGCCAGTACAACCCGAGCGGGATGAGCGCGGTGACCGCCGCGAGCCCCAGCCCGAGCGCGCTCGTGAGGGCCGGGCCCGGGGCCTGGCCCCGCGTCACGACGCGCAGGATCACGGGCGAGGCACTCTGCACCGCGCCGTACGCCATCACCCAGAGCGCCATGAACCCGCCCACCCGGGCGAACGACCAGCCGAGCACCGAGGCCAGGAAGATCGGCACACTGACCACGAACCAGACGTCGCGGGCCGCAAAGAGCGCCAGGCGCGCCAGTGACAGGCGGTTGATCCCGCGGGAGTTCGACAGGATGCCGGCAAAGGCGGCCTTCGCCTTCGCCTGTCCGATGTGTCCCGGCAGGGTGGCGACGACGCCCAGCAGCACGACGAACACCCCACCCGCCATCACGAGGAGCGCCGCGCGGAAGCCGAACGCGGCGAGCAGCAGTCCGCCCACGAAGAAGCCGGCGCCCTTGAGCGCGTTCTTGGAGCCGGTGAGCACCGCCACCCACGTGAACAGCCCGGAATCGTCCCCCTTCGGCACGAGCACCTTGACGGCGCTCTTGGCGCTCATCTTGGTCAGGTCCTTGGCGATACCCGACAGCGCCTGACACACCATCACGTAGGCCACCGACGCCGTCATGCCCCAGGTGCGGTCCAGCGCCGCGAGCAGCGCCAGCGCCACCACCTGCAGCAGCAGGCCGAGTACCAGCGTGAACCGCACACCCGTGCGCGACGCCACCCAGCCGCCGACGAGATTGGTGACGATGCCGAAGAACTCGTAGAGCAGGAACAGGAACGCCAGCTGCACCGGTGTGTAGCCGAGCTCATTGAAGTGCAGCAGCACCAGCATGCGCAGCGCGCCGTCGGTGAGCGTGAACGCCCAGTAGGCGGCGGTCACCGTCGCGTAGTGACGGAGGCTGATGGCCGGCGACGCGATGGATGCGGCCGGCACGTCCGGACTCACGGATGCGCGCCCACTTTCTGCGCGAGTTCCACCATGCGGTGCACGTAGCCGATCTCGTTGTCGTACCAGCCGAGCACCTTCACGCAGGTGCCATCGACGACCATCGTCGAGAGCGCGTCCACGATCGACGAGCGCGGATCGTCCTTGAAGTCCACCGAGACGAGCGGACGCGTCTCGTAGCCCAGAATGCCGGCCAGCGGGCCGGCGGCAGCACGTTCGAAGGCCGCATTCACCTCGTCCACGGTGGTCGGGCGCTGCACCTCGAACACACAGTCGGTGAGCGAGGCGTTCAGCAGCGGCACACGGACCGCCAGGCCACTCAGCTTGCCGCGCAGCTCCGGGTAGATGAGACCAATCGCGGTCGCCGACCCGGTGCTCGTCGGAATCAGCGACAGGCTGCTCGCCCGCGCCCGCCGCAGGTCCTTGTGGGGTGCGTCGACCACGGTCTGCGTATTGGTGATGTCGTGAATCGTCGTGATGACGCCGTGGCGGATGCCGAGGGTCTCGTGGATGACCTTCACGACCGGCGCCAGGCAGTTCGTGGTGCACGACGCAGCCGTGACCACCCGGTGGAGGGCCGGGTCGTACAGGTGGTCATTGACCCCCATCACGATGTTGAGCGCGCCCGTCTTCACCGGGGCGGCCACGATCACCGTGCGCACGCCGGCGGCGAAGTACGGCTCGAGTGCCTCGACCGTGCGGAACTTCCCGCTGCATTCGAGCACGATGTCGAGTTGCTGTCCGGCCCACGGCGCGCCATCGACCGTCGCGGCACTCGAGAACGACACCGGTGTGCCGTCGATGACCAGGCCAGCGTCGTTGGCCGTGACCGGCCGCGACCAGCGGCCATGCACGGAGTCGAAGGTCAGCAGATGGGCCGCCGCCTCGACGCCGCCGGCGACCTCGTTGACGTGTACGAAGTCGAGATCCGGGCGTCCCCACCCGGCCCGCAGCGCCAGCCGTCCCATGCGGCCGAAGCCGTTGATGCCGATGCGTATCGCCATACGAGTGGTCCAGGTGGACGGCACGGGGCGCCGTCAGGTACACGAATCACCAAATATACCAGCGCCGATCGCGTGGCGGCAGCGCCACGCGCGACCCGCCCATGGCGCGAGCAACGGGCTGACGTCACGCCGTCTTCGCACCGTGGCGATGCCCGGCGGATACAATCACGACTGTTGGCTGTCGTGCTGAACATCCCGCTCTTCGCGCCCCGATCGGCGGCGTGCCTCGCGGCCCTCTGCGTGCTCTCGTTCACGACGGGGGCACGGGCCCAAGCCATGCCC
>JBIKUN010000013.1:0-50985 GCA_044347565.1 Vicinamibacterales bacterium
CGCGGCCCGGCCGCGGCACTGCCACCGACGGCTCCCGGAATCGAGACCTATGCCGACCATGCTGCGCACGTTCACTGCTTCGCTCGCTCTCGTCGCCTTCGCCACGGCGGCCGCCGCCCAGGGCCGCGCCGTGCTGCCGCCCGTGCCCACGCCGACCGACGTCAAGCCGGGCAGCATCACGTGTGACGAGTGCCCGTACCCGTATCCCAGCAAGTACCTGGACATCAGCGTCTACGACCAGGACGTCCGCATCGCCTACATGGACACGCCGGCCCAGGGCACGCCGAACGGCAAGACGGTGCTGCTGCTGCACGGCAACAACTTCGGCGGCTTCTACTTCAAGGCCATCATCGACGGGCTGACGAAGGAAGGCTTCCGCGTCATCACGCCCGACCAGATCGGCTACGGCCGCTCGTCGAAGCCGATTGCGCCCTACAACTTCAACTCGCAGGCGCGCAACACGTGGCGCATCCTGCAGGCCGAGAAAGTCGGCAAGGTCATGATCATCGGCCACTCGATGGGCGGCATGCTGGCGGCGCGTTTCGCCACGCAGTTCCCCGATGCCGTCGAGAAGGTGGTCATCTATAACCCGATCGGCCTCACCGACGGCCGCTTCGAACGGGCGATGACGCCCATCAGCGAAGGCTACGCTTCCACGCTCAAGACCGATTACCAGAGCACGCGCAGCGGCCTCAGCCGCTACGTGGCGCACGACCCGAAGGCGTGGAACCAGGAGTTCGAGACCTACACGCGCATCCGCTACTCGTGGACGCTCAGCGCCGACTGGCCGCGCCTGGCGATGGTGCAGGCGCTCATCGGCCAGATGCTCTACGCCGACCCGGTCGTGTATGACTGGGCGCACATCAAGGTGCCCACGCTCGCCTTCGGCGGCGCCGAAGACATGCTGCTCGGCCCGGCGAAGAACTTCCAGGACCGCATGGCGTTCCTCGCCAAGGAAGTGCCGAACGGCAACGGCCGCCTGCACCTCATCCCGGGACTCGGCCACGTGCCGCACCTCGAAGCGGCCGACAAGGTGCTGCCGCCGCTCGTCGCGTTCCTGAAGGAACCGGTCGCGGCGAAGTAGGCCCGCCGCCAGGCCGGGACGAGTTGAAACGGGGTCTGTCACGGTCACCGCGTGGTGACGGTGACAGACCCCGTTACAATTTGCGAATGTCGAGGATCGCAGTTCTTGCCGCGCTCGGGATTTCGCTGCTGAAGGCATCGGGCACGGAGGCACAGACGGCCACGCCGGGGCCAGGGATTCCGCTCGAGGTGGCAACCAGGCGCGCGGCCATCATCCGCGACCTGCGCTACGAGCTCGCGCTCACGGTGCCGCGCGAACAGAAGCAGCCGCTCACCGGCACGATGACGGCGCGCTTCCAGCTGAGCGACGCGTCGCAGCCGCTGGTGTTCGACTTCGCCCCAGGCGCCGACAAGGTCGCCTCGGTCAGCGTGGGTGGAGCGCAGGTACGGCACACGTATGTCACCGACCACATCGTCGTGCCGGCATCCGCGCTGAAGGCCGGCGCGAACGAAGTCCGCATCACGTTCACGGCCGGCGACGCCTCCCTCAACCGCAACCCCGACTTCCTCTACGCGCTCTTCGTGCCGGCGCGCGCGCACCTCGCCATCCCGGTGTTCGACCAGCCGGACCTCAAGGCCCGCTGGACGCTCGAGCTGCGATATCCCGGTGACTGGGTGGCCGTAAGCAACGGCACGCCGATGCAGGCCGGCGACATCTCGCTCTGGGACGGCGCCGCCGGCAGCGGCAGCGCGGTCACGACACGCTTCGCCGAGACCGAGCCGCTGTCCACATACCTCTTCTCGTTCGTGGTCGGTGACTTCCAGGTCGAGACGGCCACGCGCAACGGCCGCACCTTCAACTTCTTCCACCGCGAGACCGACGCCGCGAAGGTGGCCCGTAACAGGGACGCGCTCTTCGACCTGCACGCCCGCGCGCTCGCCTTCATGGAGGACTACACCGGCATCCCCTACGCCTTCGGCAAGTTCGACTTCGTGGCGATTCCGGCCTTCCAGTTCGGCGGCATGGAACACGCCGGCAAGGTGCTTTACAACGCGTCGAGTCTGCTGCTCGATGAATCGGCCACGCAGAATCAGTTCCTGGGCCGGGCGTCTGTCATCTCGCACGAGACCGCGCACATGTGGTTCGGCGACCTCGTCACCATGCGCTGGTTCAACGACGTGTGGATGAAGGAGGTCTTCGCCAACTTCATGGCCGCGAAGATCGTGAACCCGTCGTTCCCCGAGGTGAACCACGACCTGCGCTTCCTGCTCGCGCACTACCCCGCCGCGTATGAGGTGGACCGCACGGCCGGCGCCAACGCGATCCGTCAGCCGCTCGACAACCTGAACGAAGCCGGCAGCCTCTACGGCGCCATCATCTACCAGAAGGCGCCGGTGATGATGCGGCACCTGGAAGCACTGCTCGGCGCCGAGTCGTTCCGCGACGGCCTGCGCGAGTACCTGAACGCCCACAAGCTCGCCAATGCCACCTGGAGCGATCTCATCGACGTGCTCGACCGGCGCACGCCGGCGGACCTCGCGGCGTGGAGCCGGGTGTGGGTGGAATCCGCGGGCCGGCCCGTCATCACGACCGAACTCGACGTGAAGGATGGCCGCATCGCGTCGCTCGCCTTCTCGCAGCGCGATCCGCAGAACCGTGGCCTGGTCTGGCCGCAGCAGTTGCGCGTCACGCTGGCGCTGCCAGACGGTCCGCGAACCATCGAGGTGGCGCTGAACGGCGCGCGCACGGTCGTGCCGGAAGCGGCCGGTCTGCCCGCCCCGCGCTACGTGCTGCCGAACGGCGGCGGCTGGGCCTACGGCGGCTTCGTGCTCGACCGCGCCTCGCGCGAGTACCTCGCGGCGAATGTGCGCGCCATTCCCGACGTGCTCACGCGCGGCGCCGTGTGGGTGACCCTCTGGGACGCGCTGCTCGATCGCGGCGTGCCGGCGACGACGTTCGTGGACACGGCGCTCACGGCGGTGGCCGTGGAGCCGGACGAGCAGAGTCGCGCGCGCATCCTCGGCTACATCAGCAATGCCTGGTGGCGCTTCCTCACACCGGCCGAGCGTGCGTCGCGCGTCGCGGCGGCCGAATCCACGCTCCGCGCCGGCCTCGACCGCGCGACGACGGGTGGACAGAAGTCCACGTGGTTCGGAGCGCTGCGCCGCGTCAGCGCAACGCCAGACACGCTCGCCTGGCTGACCCGCGTGTGGGAGAAGACGGAGGCCGTGCCCGGCCTCACGCTCGCCGAAGCCGACTACTCCGCGCTCGCCATGGACCTCGCCGTGCGCGATGTGCCGCGCGCGGCCGAGCTCCTCACGGCGCAGCTCGCCCGCATCGAGAACCCCGACCGCAAGGCGCGCTTCGCGTTCATCATGCCGGCGCTCTCGGGCGATGCCGCCGTGCGCGAGCGCTGGTTCCTGTCGCTGAAGGACGTCGCGAATCGCCGCCGCGAGCCGTGGGTGCTCGACGGCCTCGACTATCTGCATCATCCACTGCGCGCGGCGCAGTCGGCGAAGTACCTGCGGCCGAGCCTCGACCTGCTGTGGGAGATCCAGAAGACCGGCGACATCTTCTTCCCGAAGCGCTGGATGGACGCGACACTCGGCGGCTACGCAAGCGGCGACGCCGCCGGCGACGTCCGCCGCTTCCTCGCCACGCTGCCCGCGAACTACCCGGCGCGCCTCCGCAACATCATCCTGTCGTCGGCCGACGAACTCTTCCGCGCCGCCGGCCAGTAACCCGGGGACTGTTCCTATTCCGGGGAAAGCCGGACTTCTCGCGGGACGCCGACTTCGTACATGACACGGGCGGCGCAGAAGCGCCGCCCGCAGCATCCGTCACGTGTGTCTGGCGCTACTTGCGCGCGGCCGTCGCCCGACCCTTGCCCTTGGTCACGAGCTTCTGCACGCGCCAGTTGATGAGTTCGCCCACCCAGATTTCGTCTTCCGACGGGCACGCGATGGCGTGGATCCAGCCGAACTCGCCGAGGTTGCGGCCGGGCTGCCCGTAGACGCCGAGCACCTTGCCCTCGAGCGACACCTTATAGATGCGGCTCGGGTAGAGGTCGCCCACAAAGAGCACCGGGTTCGGACCGGGCGTCATGCAGAGCGCGTCGGGGGCGCCGGGCGCCTGCGAGCCGGTCTTGGCGTTCGGCGTCTCGGAGCCGTAGGTGATCTTGCCGCGGCTCAGGTCGACCGGCACATCGATCGTGAACTCGCGGATGTACTTGCCCTCGGGCGTGAACACCTGGACGCGGCGGTTGCCGCGATCGGCCACATAGATTTCGTCGGCCGGCGAGACGGCGATGCCATGCGGGGTATCGAACTGGCCGGGGCCGTTGCCGAGCGAGCCCCACGAGGCGATCCACTCACCTCTGGCGTTGACCTTGGCGACGCGCGAATTGATGTAGCCGTCGCTGAAGTACGAGTTGCCCTTCGAATCCCAGGCCACGTCCGTGGGCTGGTTGAAGGTGTTGTCGCGGTGCACGGGCACCGGGTTGCGCGGGTTGTTGTTGGCCGGCAGCTCCACCGGCAGGCCCGCACGCTTCAGGAGCTGACCCATCTGCGAGGCGAAGTCGGGCGGCACGTCGAGGTGCGACGACTCGCCCTTGCGGCCGAACACCCATTCCACGCGGCCCTGGGGGTTGAACTTGACGATCATGTTCGACCCTTTGTCCACGATCCAGATGTTGTCCTGCTTGTCGATGCGCACGGCGTGCGCGTACGACATGGCGAAGTTGTTCTTGCCGATCTCGCGCACGTACTTGCCGGTGGCGTCGAACTCGAGCAGCTGCGCCGCCTGGTTCATGTAGGCCGGGCCGGTCAGGTTGCCGCGCGAGAACACGAAGATGTGCCGCTTCGAGTTCATCGCCACGCCACCGATTTCGCCGAAGTGGATATCGTTCGGCATCGTCAGCGGATTCGGCACCGACTCGAACGGCAGTTCAGGCACCGCCTGCTGCGCTGCCACGGGGGCCATCGTCAGGGCCACGAGCCCGGCTACGAGAAATAGACGTCTCACCAGAACCTCCAGACAGGAACACCGACGGCCCCATGGCACATCGGAGACGGCCGATGGTAGTCGCGTTCGCCGCCCCAGGCAACCAGGGAAGCGCCACCGGGGTCCCGGCGACCGGCGTAGAATGCGCGCCGAGGTTTCCCGCCCATGCCGCACGGCCGCACCGCGCTCTCCCTCGCCGCCCTGACCGCCCTCGTCTGGCTGGCCCGCCCCGTCGCGGCCCCCTCCCCCGACGGCCCCGACCCGTGGTTCGGCACCTTCTCGATCATCGCCGTCGATCCGGCCACGCAGG
Source organism: Vicinamibacterales bacterium (assembly GCA_044347565.1). Lineage (GTDB taxonomy): Bacteria > Acidobacteriota > Vicinamibacteria > Vicinamibacterales > UBA2999 > CADEFD01. Next base: position 5,337 of record JBIKUN010000013.1, read on the forward strand.
AACTGGGCGTGGGCGTGCAGTCGCGCGCCTTCGGCGCCGGCGCCGCCGTGCCGTACGCCAAGCCGGGCGTGGGCGCCGTGGCCACGCAGGCCTCGGCCAACCGCCAGTACGGCCCGAAGGCCATCGCCCTGCTCGAACAGGGCCTGTCGCCGGCCGAGGTGGTCAAGCGCATCACCGACGACGACCCGGGACGCGACACGCGACAGGTGGCCGTGATCGACACGAAGGGGCGCTCGGCGGTCTATACCGGCAAGCGCGTCATCGATCGCAACAACGACCCGAAGGACCTCGTGCATCTGGGCGGCTTTGCCGGCCACGCGAGCGGCCTCAACTTCTCGGCCCAGGGCAACACGCTCGCAAGCGAAGCCGTGGTGCAGGCGATGGCGGCGGCCTACCAGCGCGGCACCGGCACGATGGCCGAACGCCTCATGGACGCCCTCGACGCCGGTCAGGCGCAGGGCGGCGACACGCGCGGCATGCAGTCGGCCGGCATCCTGGTGGTGAAGCCGCTCGATCCGAAGAGTGAATCCACCGTGGAGCGCATCGTGGACATCCGCGTGGACGACCACGACGAGCCATTCAAGGAGCTGCGCCGTCTGCTGCAGATGACACTCGGCGTGCCGCAGCGGCTCACCGCGGCGTCAGCCGACCTCGCGAAGGCCGGACGCCACGCCGAGGCGATCGCCGAGATGCAGAAGGCGCTCGCCATCAACCCGCGCAACGAGGCGTCGATGTACGCGCTGGCGCAGCGCTACGCGCAGGCGGGCCAGCCGTCCAGGGCCATCGAGCAGCTCGCCGTGGCCATCCGGCGGCAGCCGAAGCAGTGGAAGGCACAGGCCGCCGCCGACCCGCTCTTCGCCAGCATGAAAGACGCGCCGGAGTTCCGTCGCCTAATCGCGCCATAAGTCCGCGTCGCATCTGCGCACAAACCTCGCGGCGGGAGGCTGCAACTTGCAGGAAGTCTGGTATCTTTCGGCGCTTGCGAGCGGTGCATGGTGCGCCCTCCATCCATAAGGGGGCGGAATGATTCGCATGCGAGCGCTCGGTGCGGGTATGGCGGTGCTGCTGGTGCTGCTGGCATGGGTGCCGGCGTCTGCGCAGTCGACCACCGGCACGATCACGGGCCGCGCCCAGGACTCGAGCGGCGGGCTGCTGCCGGGCGTCACCGTCAGCATCACCAGCCCCTCGATGATCGGCGGCGCCCGCACGGCGGTCACCGACGCGCTCGGGTCGTTCCGCTTCGGCCAGCTGCCGCCCGGCGTCTACAAGGTCGCCTTCGAGCTCACGAGCTTCCGGACGCTGACGATCGAAAACGTCACGGTGAATGCCAACGCCACGGCCACGGTGAACGGGCCGCTGCAGCTCGACACCCTCGAGGAATCGATCACCGTCACGAGCGCCACGCCCACCATCGACCTCCAGAACTCGGAAGTGGCGGTGAACTGGAGCGAGGCGCAGATGGAGAACCTGCCCTACGGCCGCGGCATCCGCGGCCTGGCGCGGCTCGTGCCCGGTCTCACCCCGACGCAGTTCGACGTCGGCGGCAACACCGTCGGCGGGTCCACGACCACCGGCGCCAGAAGTTATGGCCGCTCGGGACAGGAGCTCATCCAGTTCGACGGCGTCGTGTGGGACCAGTTCTTCGGCGACTACAACACCTACGAGCAGGTACAGATCTCGGGCGCCGCCAAGGGCGCCGAAGCGCAGAGCCCGGGCGTGACCCTGAACTTCATCGTGAAGTCGGGCAGCAACCAGTATCACGGCAACTATCTGGGCGCCTGGCAGGACGGCGCGTTCCAGGGCAACAACGTCACGCAGTCGCTGCGCGACCAGGGCTTCAACCCCGGCAACAACAAGTTCACGCGCTACAACGACGTGGGGCTCGACCTCGGCGGGCCCCTGCTGCGCGACACGCTGTGGTTCTATGCCGCCTACGGCTACAACTACTCGGGCCTGCTCATCCCCGGCTTCATCGACACGGCCACCGGCGACCAGGTGGAGTACTTCACGCGCCTCGACAACCCCACGCTGAAGCTCACCTATCAGCTCTCGCAGAACAACAAGCTCGAGTTCACGCAGCAGCTCAATCGCAAGTGGCAGCCCTACCGCAACGCCAGCGCGTTCCTGCCGCGTGAAGCCACGCAGAACCAGATCGCGTGGACGGCCATCGGCCCGGCGCTGAAGCTCACGCGCGTGATGAGCCAGAGCATGACGCTCGCCGTCGGCGCCAACCGCTCCGGCTACTGGTGGCCCGACAAGGCCTGGACCGCCGACGTCCGCCGCGTCGACCTCACCACCACGCAGACGCGCGGCGCCTTCCTCGAGTTGAACCGCGAACCGGCGCGCTACGGCTACAACGCCACCTGGTCGTGGTACCGGCCGATCGGCAGCACCAATCACGAGATCAAGTCGGGCGTGCTCGGCTACCACAGCACGAACTTCGTCGAGACGTACGGCTATCCGAACCAGCAGATCTACCGCTATCGCAGCCTGCCGGGCGACCCCGAATTCTTCCAGCGGCCCGACTCGGTGCAGGTGTTCGAATACCCGAACAACACCGATGCCGGCGTGCTCTTCAACTCGTGGTTCGTGAACGACAGCATCGCCGTGAGCCGCCGCCTCACGGTGAACGTCGGCCTGCGCTACGACCGCTACGCGTCGTGGCTGCCCGAACAGGGGAACGACGGCAGCGGGCCGTTCGCCAGTCAGCGCGTCTACCCCGAACGCCGCGACTTCCCCGTCTACTCCGGCTGGTCGCCGCGCGTCTCGGCCGTCTACGACATCACCGGCCAGGGCCGCGTTGCCCTCAAGGCCAGTTACGGGCGCTACTCCGCCGCCGGCTCGGGCATCACCGCGGCCACCGGCCCGGTCGCCGCCAACGTGAATCCCGCCGCCACGCTCGTCTCCACCTACAACCGCTGGGACGGCACCATTCCCTACACGCCGGTCGCCGCCAACCTCGCCTCGGTCACCGGGCAGAGCCGCAACAGCGCCATCGACCCGAACCTCAAGGGCGAGTACATGGACGAAGTCACGGCCGGCCTCGACCTGGGCCTCAGCCAGAACACGACGCTGCGCTTCAACTTCGTCGGCAAGAAGGACTACCGCGGCTGGAAGGAACTGAACATCGCCCAGCCGTTCGAGGCATTCACCGACCGCGCCGTCGGCATCGACCCCGGGCGCGACAACGTCGTCGGCACCGCGGATGACAAGCCGATCGAGATCTTCTCGGTGCCCCGCTCGTATCCGGGCTTCGGCCAGGTGCAGTCGCTCTTCGTCAACGCCGAGGGCGACGAAGGCAACGACACCTATCGGGCCTTCGAGACCACGTTCAGCAAGGCCCACACGAACGGCTGGTCGCTGCTGGCGTCGTACGTCATCGACCGCCGTAACGTGCAGAACATCAATCCGCGCAACCCGAACGAAGCGCTCTACGGCATCTTCGGCAACACCCTCGCCACCACGGCCGGCTCGCCAGCCGTGCAGGAACTGCCGGAGACCCACCAGGGCGTGCGCCTGAGCGGCACGGTGGATCTGCCGTGGGGCATGCTCGTCTCGTCGACCTTCACGGCGCAGCAGGGCGCCTACTTCGGCCGCATCGTCCAGATCCGCGATGCCCTCAACACGCTGCAGGAAGTCACCGTGGAGGCCCAGGCCGGCCGCTTCGACTGGGTGAAGCTCTCGGACCTGCGGCTCTCGAAGTCGTTCACGCTGCCGCGCAGCCAGAGCTTCGAGGCGTTCGTCGACTGCTTCAACCTGTTCAACTCGAGCGTCGTGCTGCGGCGCGTGCAGGTGAACGGGCCGAACTTCGACAAGCCGCTCTCGACCGGCGGCATCGACGCGGCGTCGGCCAATCCCATCCCGGCGGCACGCGTGTTCCGCGTGAGCGCGCGCTACCGCTTCTAGCTCCGTCGCGCCGTGGCCGGTCCCCTGCGGGCCGGCCGCGGTGCATCGCGTAGAATGCGCGGGCAGGAGCCGTTCATGATCCGCCGCCTCGTCCTCGTACTCGCCCCCGCGCTTGCCGCGCTGGCCCTCGGCCAGGGCCCCGCCCTCATCGCGCAGACCGACGCCATCACCATCCGCGCGCCGCGCATGCTCGATGGCCGCGGCGGCGAACGCGCCGACGTGCTCGTGACCGTGAAGGACGGCAAGATCCGCGTGCTCGGTCCGGCCGCGGGGCCGGCCACCTACGACCTCAACGGCCTCACGCTGCTGCCCGGCTTCATCGACACGCACGTGCACATCGGCTGGCACTTCGATGCCAATGGCCGCTACGCCACCGGGCCGGAACCGGCGGACCAGGCCGTGCTCTACGCCGCCGAGAACGCGTGGGTCACGATGATGGCCGGCTTCACGACGATCCAGAGCGTCGGGTCCCCGGGTGACAAGGCGCTGCGCGATGCCATCAATCGCGGCGTGCTCCCGGGCCCGCGCCTGCTGAGCTCCCTGGGCCAGATCTCGAATCCGAAGCTGACGCCCGACGAGCTGCGCGGGCTCGTGCGGAAGTTCAAGGCCGACGGCGCCGACCTCGTGAAGATCTTCGCCTCCGCCAGCATCCGCGACGGTGGTGTGCCCACGCTGTCGCAGGCGCAGCTCGATGCGGTGTGCGGCGAGGCGCGAGCGGAGGGCCTCAGGTCCATGGTGCACGCCCACGCACCCGAGGCGATGATGCGCGCCGCGCGCGCCGGCTGCACGGTGGTGGAACACGGCGGCCTGGCGAACGCCGAAGCGCTGGCGCTCCTCGCCGAGAAGGGCGTGTGGTTCGATCCGAACATCGGCCTGGTGACGCAGAACTACCTCGAGAACCGCGCGAAGTTCCTCGGCATCGGCAACTACACCGACGAAGGCTTCGCGTCGATGGAAAAGGCGCTGGGCTTCAAGGACGCGATGTTCTCGGCGGCGCTCAAGACGAAGAACCTGAAGATGGTGATGGGCACGGACGCCGTGGCCGGCGCGCACGGCCAGAACATGCGCGAGATCGTCGAGCGCGTGAAGTCGGGCCAGGCGCCGATGGACGCGATCCGATCGCTGACGTCGCTCGCCGCCGAGTCGATGAAGCTGCACCACGAGATCGGCGCCATCTACCCGGGCCACAACGCGGACCTCGTGGCCGTCGAGGGCAACCCGCTCACCGACATCACCGCGCTGCAGCGCGTGCGTTTCGTGATGCGCGGCGGCAGGGTCTACAAGTACGAGAAGCCGTAGATGCCGGGGGCGCGCGCCATGTGCACACAGGGACGGATTGCGCTCGTCACGCTCGCACTCGCACTCACCGCGTCGGTTGGCCTGCAGGCGCAGCCGCGGCGCGCCATCATTCGTGGCGATGTCTGGATTCTCGGAGGCGACCCGGTCGCGGGGCTCACGGTCACGCTCAGCGCAGAAGATGGGCGTCCCTTGAGGCAGGCCACGACAGACGCTGAGGGACGGTTCGAGATCAGAGAGGTTGGCCCCGGAACCTATACGCTGGCCTCGGAGACCGGCGCACTAAGAGCCAGCTATACCGTGACGATCGACGCCGCCCCGGTGGTCGACGCGCCGCTGCGCTTGAGGATCCCAGGCGATGGCCCGCTGCTCGTCGTCGCCGTGCCGCCCGACGATTTCGAACGCGCGCAGTCCGGTCTGGGCGGTGAGATCCTTCGCGACCTCCCGGCCCGCCTGCAGACACGCGCGCTGCCGCAGGCCATCGCCTCGCTGCCGGGATTTGCCGAAGAAGACAACGGCCTGCTGCACGTGCGCGGCGTCGACGACGGCGTGCTGTATGTCGAGGACGGCATCCCGATCTACGACCGCCTCGACGTCGCCTTCGGCATTCCGCCGGGCCTCGCCGACCTCGGCGCGGTGACCGTGACCACCGGTCACACGCCTGCTGCCTTCGGCCTCAAGGCCGGCGCCGTCGTCGAGATCACCGCGCCGCCTGCCTCCGAGGACTGGCGCGGCCAGGTGCAGGGCGGCGGTGGCAGCAGCGACCTCGCCGGCGGTGCGGTCTCCGGCGGTGGTCCGGCTGGCGCGCCCGTCGACGTCTTCGCGTCCGTGGCCGGTGAACGGTCCTCGCGTTTCCTCGATCCGGTCCATCCCGACAATCTCCACAACACGGGCGGTGTGGCCGGGGCATCGCTGCGGGCGCTGGCCGCGCCCACCAGCACGTCGCAGGTCACCCTGAACGTGCGTGCCGGGCGGTCACGGTTCGACGTGCCGCACGCGGAGCCCGCGGAACTGGCCGGACAGGACCAGCGCCAGCGCACCACGCAGTCGAGCCAGTCGCTCGCCCTGCGCCAGTCGGTCGGCGCGGCCGGTCTCAGTCTGGCCGGCTACCATCGCCGCATCGACGCGCAACTCGACGGCTCTGCGGCCGACACGCCGGTGACCGCCGACTCATCGCGCCGTCACGACCGCCTCGGCCTGCTCGGCTCCGCCACCGTGACGCCGGGCCGCCACACGCTCACGATCGGCGGCGAGGTGTCGCGCGTCGCCATCACCGAAGACTTCCGTTTCGCGGTGACCGCCCCGGATGCCGACGATCTCTCGGACGCGGCAGCGGCGTTCACGCCGGCGCGGCCGTTCGTCTTCGCGGGAGACGTCGCGCGTCCACAGTGGTCGGCCTACGCCAGCGACCGGTTCGCGCTGGGCACCATGCTCATCGACGCGGGCCTTCGCGTCGACCACACGGAGCTGCTCGTGCCGACGACGGCGTGGAGCCCGCGCGTGGGTCTGGCGCTGACGCCGTTCTCATCGGATACCACCCTGCGTGCCTCCTTCAACCGCTTCTTCCAGCCGCCGCAGGCCGAACACCTGCTGCTTTCGTCATCAGAAGCCGCACGTGCCCTCTCGCCCTTCGTGGACGACGACGATGGCGATGGCGGCGGCGCGGAGCTGCTGCCGGAACGGCAGACGGCCTGGGAACTGGGCTGGGAGCAGCGCATCGGCCGCGTGACACTCGACATCGCCGGCTGGCGGCGCACGGTCGAGAACTACACCGACCCGAACGTGTTCTTCGGCACCACGATCGTGTTCCCGAACAGCGTGGCGAAGGGCACGGCGCGCGGCCTCGACGTGCGGCTGCAGATGCCCTCCGTGCGCGGCGTCACGGCGACGGCCGCCTACACGCTGTCGAAGGTCGAACAGGAGGGCCCGATCAACGGCGGCCTCTTCCTCGAAGACGACATCGACGAGATCGGCCCGGGCGTCATCTTCACGCCAGACCACGACCAGCGTCACACGGCCTCGGCCACGGTGACCTGGGTGCAGCCGGTGGGCCGCTGGGCCGCCACCGCGCAGGCGCGCTACGCGAGCGGCACGCCGGTGGAACTCGGCGATCTCGATGACGATGACGCGGAGGAACTGGCCGAGCGCCCCGGCGCGGAGCTCGTGGACTTCGACCGCGGCCGCGTGAAGCCGCGCCTCGTCGTCGACCTGTCGGCGTCACTGCGCCTGCGCCGCACTGCGTGGGGCGAGATCGGCATCGCCGCAAGCGTGCTCAACGCCTTCAACCGCGCCTACGCCTTCAACTTCGGGAATCCCTTCAGCGGCACCCACTTCGGCGCGCCGCGTCAGGTCCGCGCCGACTTGCGCGTCCGCATCAATTAGCCGAGCACGTCGCGCAGGGTGTCGGCCGCGATCGCCAGATCCTCGTCGGTCGTGTAGACATGCACCGACGCGCGCACGCGGCCGAGTTCGCCGGTGACGAGCACGTCGGCCTCTTCGAGTGCCTCGCGCACGGCCTGCGGGTCGGCGTGTTCGAAGGCGATGCTCGCGGCGCGCGCGGCAGCCGGCTCCGGCGTCATCACCGGCACGCCGAGCCCGGCGAGCCGGTGACGCAGCGCGCCTGACATCGCCAGCGTGTGCGCTTCGATGCGCTCCATGCCGATCCCGGCCAGATAGTCGAGCGACTGATCGAGCACGTAGAGCGCGGGATAGGCGGGATTGCCGGGCTCGAACACCTGCCCGGTGGATTTCACGTGCACCGGCCCCGGCTCTTCGAGCGGCGGGCGCCACTCCGCGGAATGCCAGCCGGTGAGGCGGGGCCGCCAGTCGGGCACGCGGCGGCGGTTCCACGACGCAATCGCCACGCCGTGCACGCCGAGCAGGAACTTGTAGCAGCAGCCGAACAGCACGTCGGCGACTGATGCGTCCACGCGCACCGAACCGAGCGCGTGCGACGCGTCCACCACGAAGAGCGCGCCCACCTGGCGGGCGAGCGCCGCGTACGCCTCGAGATCCTTGCGCTCGCCGGTGAGATACGAGACGTGACTCACCGCCACGACGCGCGTGCGGCTGTCGATGGCGGCGGCAAAGCGCGCGAGCGGCGCCTGCCAGCCGCCACCCGGCGCCACCGTGCGCACCTCGACGCCGTGGCGCGCCTGCGCCAGCCACGGATTCATGAGCGACGGGAACTCCCAGCGCTCCATCACCACGTTGTCGCCTTCGCGCCAGTCGAGCGAATCGGCGAGCAGGCTCACGCCGTGCGCCACGCTCGAGGGGAACCCGATGTCGCCGGGGTTCGCGTGGATGAGCGCGGCCACTTTCGAGGCCACGCGCGCCCGCACCGCCTCGTTGAGCCGCTGCCCGGCGAGTCCCGTGCCCTTGGCGCGCGCGGCGCGTTCGAGAGCGGCGAGTGTGGACTCGAGGACTGGCGACTGCCCGCCCGCGGCCAGATGCGTCACACCAGCCAGGTTGATGAAGTCGGACGCAGGGGCCAGCACGCGGTGATTGTCGCACGCGGCCGCATCGCCGCGGCGGACGCGTCACCGCGGCGCGCCTGGACCTGGCACGCGTGCGACACGCCGACGGCCGGCGTGAGCACGACAACCACCAGCCGGGCGTGGAACTGCCACGGTAGCGCACCGAAGCCGCCCCACTCCGTGCAGGTCAGCATGCAGCCCGTGGCCCAGGGCAGCAGCAGGCCACTGCCGCCCACGGGCCGCGAAGCCCGAGGCCAAGGTCCGGACGAACGAGTTCAGGGCTGGCGGTAGACGCGTCCGTCCTTCATCACGAACCGCACCTGCCGCAATGCGGCGACGTCGCGCGTCGGATCGCCCGCCACGGCGATGAGATCCGCGAACAGACCGGGCTTCACGGCACCCACCGTGTCGGCAATGTGGAAGGTCGTGGCGTTGCCCGACGTCGCGATGCGCGCGGCCTCGGCCGGCGTGACACCGGCCGCCACCATCATCTCGAGCTCGCGCAGGTTGTCGCCGTGCGGGAACACGCCGACGTCACCCCCGAAGCAGAGGTTGACGCCGGCCTGCAGCGCCGCCTGGAACGCGCGGCGCTTCTCGACCAGGCGCGCCGGCTCCGGCTCCTGTCCCTTCTTCCAGCCGGCGTACTGCGCGGTGGCATCCGGCGCCGCGAGCGTCGGGCAGAGGGTGACGCCCTTCTCCTTCATGAGCGCCCACACCTCGGGGGTGCCGGCATCGCCGTGATCGATTGTCTCGACGCCGCCGAGCACGGCGCGCCGCATGCCCTCGGCCGTGCCGGCATGCGCGGCCACATAACGGCCGCTGCTCTTCGCCACCGCGACGATGGCCGCGATCTCCTCGACCGAGAAGGTGGGCCGCGACTCGCCATTCGGGCCCCAGCGGTAGTCGGCGTAGATCTTCACGAAATCGATGCCGTGGCCGATCTGCCGGCGGGCCACGTGCGTCACGCCTTCGATGCCGTCCGCTTCTTCCGCCCCCTGCGGCACGGTCATCTCGGGCGCGAAGCCCTTCGGCCCGTAGGTGCCGGTCGCCACCATCGCGGGACCGCTCACGAGCATGCGCGGACCGGGAATGACGCCGTCTTCGATCGACTTCTTCAGGCCGATGTCAGCATAGCCGGCGCCTTCGGTGCCGAGATCGCGCACCGTCGTGATGCCGGCCATGAGTGTGTCGCGCGCGCTCACCGTAGCGCGCACGACGCGGTAGGCCACCGACTCGCGCAGCACCTGATCGTTCCAGGCGACTTCGTTGTAGGGATGCAGCAGCAGGTGCGAGTGGCCCTCGATGAGGCCGGGCATCAGGGTCAGCCCTGGCAGCGACACGCGGGCCGCGCCGGCCGGCACCGTGAGCGAGGCGATGGGACCGGCCGCCTCGATCGTGCGTCCGCGCACCACCACGCCCCAGCCCTCGTGCATGGCCGTGCCGTCGTAGACACGCGCCGGCTGCAGGATGGTGACGGCGGGCGGCGGCGTCTGCGCGACGGCGGACGCGGCGCCCCACAGGGCGAGCAGGGCACAGGCGAGAGTTCGGCCGCGACGCATACACACACTCCTTGGCGGACGGCGGATCCGCGGCCCGTCCGGGCCGGTCAAGTTTAGCGCGGCGGCGATGGTACGATGCCGGGCAATGGATTGCGCGGATATCGTCATCGTCGGCGGCGGCTGCATGGGCGCCGCCACGGCGTACTCCCTGACGCAGCACGGGGCCGGCTCGGTCGTGCTCATCGAACGCGATCCGCAGCTCGGCACGGGATCCACCGGGCGCAACGCCGGCGGCGTGCGCCACCAGTTCTCGGACCCGGCCAACATCAGTCTGTCGCGCGAGTCGATCGCGCTCTTCGAACGGTTCGAGGACGTGGTCGGGAGCCCGATCGACTTCTGGCAGGACGGGTATCTCTTCCTGCTGTCGTCCGAAGCCAGCACGGCGCGCTTCCGCGAGAGCGTCGCCCTGCAGCGGTCGCTCGGTCTGGATGTGGCGTGGCTCACCGCCGGCGAGGCGGCACGCATGACACCCGGCCTCGATGCTACGGGCGTCATCGCCGCGACCTTCTGCGCGAAGGACGGCATCACCGATCCGAACGGCGTCACGATGGGCTTCGCGAAGGCGGCGCAGGCACGCGGCCTGACGGTCCTGCGCGACACGGAAGTCACCGGCATCGACGTCGAAGGCAGCCGCATCACGCGCGTGCGCACCTCGCGCGGCGACATCGCCACGAGCACCGTCGTCAACGCCGCCGGGCCGTGGGCCGGCCAGGTGGCGGCGCTCGCCGGCGTCACGCTGCCGATTACGCCGGAGCGGCGCCACATCTTCATCGCCCATCCCGAGGCGGGCGCCGGCTGGGACGATCCGCGGTTCGCCGGCCGCACGCCGGCCTCGCGCCTGATGGTCATCGACTTCGACACGACGTTCTACTTCCACCGTGAAGGCGCCGGCCTGCTCTTCGGGATGGGCGATCCGAGCGAACGCCCCGGCTTCGACCTCACGGTGAAGTGGGATTTCCTGCCCGAGGTCACGGAGGTGGCGGCGCGCCGCCTGCCGGCGCTCGTCGATGCCGCCGTGACTCACGCCTGGGCCGGCCTCTACGAGATGACGCCCGACCACAACCCGGTCATCGGCCCGCTCGGCCTCGACGGCTTCTACGGCATCGCCGGCTTCAGCGGCCACGGCTTCCAGCAGGCGCCCGCCGCCGGACGCGTGCTCGCGGACGTCATGCTCGGCCGCGACCCGCGCTTCGACCTCGCACCGTTCGCGTTCTCGCGTTTCGCCGCCGGCACGTCCGGCGGCGAACACAACATCGTCTAGCCCACGTCGATGCAGGCCGCCAATCTCTCGCCGGTCCCGCCCGCGGACCGGACGCAGTCGGGCTGGGATCTGTTCCTGGTCTTCGCGGCTGCCAACATCGTGGCCACCACGATGCAGGTCGGCGCATCGCTCGGTGCTGGCCTGTCGCCGGACCGTCTGTGGGTCGCGGTCGGCATCGGCAGCGTCGTCGGCGCAGCGCTCGTCGCCGTGCTGGCGCCGATCGGGTCGCGGCTCGGCGTGCCGTCCATGATCGCCGCCCGCGCCGTGCTCGGCCACACCGGCGCGCATCTCGTGGCCGCCGTGCTCTTCGTCACCAACTTCGCATGGATCGCGGTGAACAACGTGATCGCGGCCTCGGTGGCCGCGCGGATGCTGCCGCTGCCGCTCGACGAACGCGCCTGGGCCGTGCTCGTCGGCCTCGCCTCGACGGCCGTCGTCGCCGGCGGGCCGCAGGCCGTACGGCGCGCCGATCGCTGGGCCGTACCGCTCATGGGCCTGGCGGGCGTGGCCGTGACCTGGCTCGTGCTCGGCCTGCCCGACGCACCACCCATACCGGCTGATGCGCCGGCGCCACCGCTGCCGCTGCTCCTCGACATCGTGATCGGCTACCAGGTGTCGTGGCTGCTGATGTTCGCCGACTACTCGCGCTTCACGGCGAAGGCGCGCACGAGCGCGCTCGCCGTCTTCGCCGGCCTCGCGCTCACGGCCCTGTGGCTCATGCCGCTTGGCTGGCGCCTGGCGCGGCACGCCGGCAGCGCCGATCCCGGCACGATGCTGGCGGCGGCCGGTGCCGGCACCGCGGCGGCCGTGCTCATCGTGCTCGCCACGGTCACGACCAACTTCGTCAACATCTACCTGTCGTCGCTCGCGTGGCGCAGCGTGATACCCGCGGTCAGCGACGGCGCCGCCGTGTGGATCGTGGGCCTCACCGGCACGGTCCTCGGCCTCACCGGCGGCTGGCTGGATCGCTTCGCCGGCTTCATGACCGTGGTCGGCTCGGTGCTCGTGCCGGTGGGCGGCGTGCTGCTCGCCCACTTCGTACTGCGGCCCCGGCCGGTGGACGTCGCGGCGCTCTACGACCCGCGCGGACCGCTGGCCGGCATCCGCTGGCCGGGCGTCATCGCCTGGGCGGCCGGTGTGGCCACCTACTACCTCGTGGCCGGCGGCGCCACCATCCCGAGCCTGGTCGTCGCCGTCGTCGCGTATCTGCTGCTGGCGCGCGCGCCGGAGGCGGCCCCGGTCCGGTAAAGTGGAGCCGTGGCCCTCACGGCGATGGACATGCCGCTGAATCCGCTCGAGGCCACGGCGCCGTGGGACGTCGTGGTCATCGGCGGCGGCATCAACGGTGCCTCGGCCTTCACCGCGCTCACCGCCGCCGGCTACCGCACGCTCCTCATCGACGCGGCCGACTTCGCCGGCGCGACCAGTCAGGCCTCGGCGATGCTCATCTGGGGCGGCCTGCTCTACCTCGCCAATTACGAAGTGGGCGCCGTGCTGAGCCTCAGCCGGTCGCGCGATCGCCTCATCACGGAGCGGGCCGACCGTGTACGCCCGAACGAGGTGCTCTACGTGCCCGGCTCCAGTCCGCGCCGCCTCGGCACCGTGCACGCGGGACTCGTGGCGTACTGGCTGCTGAGCGGCGGCCGCCGCGCCTGGCCGCGACGCGTCTCGACGTTTCCGGAACGGGCGTGGCTGCGCCGCCCGTCCGACGGCCTCGTCTACGAGGAGGCGTCGGTCGCCGTCTCGGATGCGCGCTTTGTGCTCGAGATCGTGCGCGATGGCGAACATGCCGGCGGCCACGCGCGGAACCACTGCCGGCTGGTCGACGCCGGCTGCGACGCTCGCGCCGCGCAGTGGCGGCTCACCGTGGACGACGCGCGCACGGGTCCGCACGAGGTGCGCACGCGCGCCGTCGTCAACGCCGCCGGCGGCTGGACCGACGAGGTGAATCGCCTGGCCGGCGTGACCTCACCCTTCCGCCACGCGCTCAGCCGCGGCGTCTCGATCGTCGTCCCGCGTGATCCGGCCCAGACGCGCCATCTCGTGGCGGACGAGGGCCGCGACGGGCCCATGACGCTTGGCCCCTGGGGTCCGGTGGCCGTGTGGGGCTCGACCGACACGATGCATGCCTCGATGGCGGACGCCTGCACGCCAACCGCCGCCGACGTGGCGCAGCTCGTCGCGCGCTACCACGCCGTGCTCACGCGTCCGCTCGCCGCGACCGACATCATCGCCGTGCGCTGCGGCGTGCGGCCGCTGGCCGTGCGTCGCGATCGAGCAGACACCGCCGACGGCCCATCGCTGTCGCGCCACTCGCGCCTGCACATGGACGCCACGCGGCCGTGGCTGAGCGTCTACGGCGGCAAGCTGAGCGGCGCCGTGCGTCTCGCCGACGCCGTCACGACGCGCCTCGGCGTGCGGGTGGCGCCGAGCGGGCAGCCCCTCGACGCCGCCGCGATTGCCGTGCCGCCGACGCCCTGCACGGCCACGTTCCCAGCCCTCGAGACGCCGGTCGTGGCACCGGATTGGGCCGTGGCCCACGAACACTGCCGCACACTCGACGACTACCTGCGGCGGCGCACGAACATCGCACAGTGGGTACCGTGCGGCGGCTTCGGACGCCACGGCGAACACGCCGCGGCCATCGAGGCACTGGCGCGCGCCCTGCACGCGGGCAACCCCGCGGCGGCCGCCGCGGACCTGCAGTCCTACACGGCGCGTGTCGCCCGCGACGCCGCCCTCCTCGCCGCCGCCGACACCGCGGCCCCTGCCCTGGGAGTCTCCGCATGACGCCGTCGTCCCTGCCCGTGCTGCTCGGCGGCGCCCCTGCCGTCACCCTCGACCAGCACGCTGCCAACCGCTGGCCGGTACTCGAGGCTGATGACGAAGCGGCCGTGCTCGAGGTGATGCGCCACGGCGATCTCTCGAATCACGTCGTGACGCGCCACCTCGAAGACGACTTCCGCGCCCGCCTCGGCTGCCGCCACGCGCTCGCGCACGCCAACGGCACGCTCGGCCTGCTCGCCGCCTTCCACGCGCTGGATCTCGCGCCCGGCGACGAGATCCTCGTGCCATCGGCCACCTTCTGGGCCTCGGTCGTGCCGATGCTCTGGGTGGGCGCGGTGCCGGTCTTCTGCGAAATCGAAGGCGATCGCTTCGCGCTCGATCCGGCCGATGTCGAGCGTCGCATCACGCCGCGCACGCGGGCCATGGTGCTCGTGCACCTGTGGGGCCTGCCGGCGAAGGTCGACGCGCTGCTCGACATCGCGCGCCGGCATGGCCTCGCCGTCATCGAAGACGCCTCGCATGCCCTCGGCGCCGGGAGCGGCGGCGTGCCCTGCGGCCGCTTCGGCGACATCAGCGTCTTCAGCCTGCAGACGTCGAAGCTCGCGGCCGCCGGTGAGGGCGGCGTACTGCTGACCGACAACGACACCTACATGGAACGCGCGATCTGCCTCGGCGACATCGTGCGGATCTACGAACTCGCAACACCGGCGCGGCGCTTCGCCGCCACGAGCTTCGGCATCAAGACGCGCATGGCGCCGCTCTCGGCTGCCGTGGGCCGCACGCAGCTGGCCAAGCTCGATCGCCACAACGCCCGGCGGGCGGCCAACATCGAAGCCCTCGGCGCGCGCCTCGCGCCCCTCGGCTTCGAGACGTTCCCCGCGCCGCCAGGCACGACGCGCGTCTACTTCGAACATCTCGTGCGCTACGACCCGGCGCACTTCGACGGCCTGCCGGTGGACGCCCTCATCACCGCCCTCGCGGCCGAGGGCTGCGAGGTCACGGGGCCGCGGTATCCGCTCGTGCACCAGCAGCCGTTCTTCACCGAGGGCCACTGGCGCCGCGTGGCCCGCCTCGCACCGGGCGATCACGCCGGCTGGCAGCCGCCCGATCTGCCGATGAGCGCGGCCGTGCAGCGCAACATGCTGCGCCTGCCGACGTTCCCGTGGGCCGAGCCCGCGCTCATCGAGCAGTACGCGCAGGCGTTCGAGAAGGTGCACGCACACGCGAGCCGCCTGCCGCGGTCGACGCATGCGTGAGCGCCTGCGCCACGGCTGGCGCGCCGCGGCCTTCACGCTCGAACTCGTGGCCGGGGACCGGGCGCGCTGGCTGACCGGGGCCCGCGCGCCGGTGGCGGTGACAACGCACGCGGTCACACACCACGACCGCGTCGTGCGCTACGAGTGCTACGCCGTGCCCGACCGGCGCGGACGCCGCCATCCGGCGATCGTCGTGACACACGGCTTCACGCATCAGGGCGCCGCCGACCCGCGGCTCCAGGCGCTCTGCCGCCGTCTGGCCCGCGCCGGGTTCGTCGTGGTGGCGCCGGAGTTCGACGAGATGCGGCAGTACCGCCTCGGCACCGGTGATCAGGCGGACCTCGAGGCCGTCGTCGCCGGCCTGGGCGCGCACCCCGCCATCGACGCCGGCCGCGTCGGCGTGATGGCCTTCAGCTTCGGCGCGGCGCCCGCGCTCATCGGGCTGTCGAGGCCGCCGCTGCGCGACGCGGTGACGTTCGCCGTCGTCTTCGGCGGCTACTTCGACCTGAAGCGCACGTTCAAGTACGTGCTGACGGGCGCCTACGACGGCTTCGGTCATCACGGCCGCCTGCCCGTGCCCACGGTGGGCGACGACCGCTGGAAGTTCCTGCGCGGCAATCTGGCGATGATTCCGCCGTCGCCCACCTCAGCGTTGCTCGAAGACGCCGCCGTGCGGCGGATTGCCGATCCGGCAGCGCTCGTCGACGTCAGCGGCTGCAGCGAGGCCGAACGCGCCGCCTTCGCGCTCATCGAGAACCGCGATCCGGATCGCTTCGACGCCCTCTACGCCGTGGCCGCGCCGTTCATCGATGCCTGGGTGCAGCGGCTGTCTCCCGTGCACACCGCGCACACGATCCGCGCGCGGCTGATCCTCATTCACAGCTACACCGACCAGAAGACGCCGTTCATCGAGAGCATCGCGATGAGCCGCGGCGTGCCGGCGGCGCCGTCGCCCTCGCTCACGCTACTGAACGCCTTCGCACACGTGGACCTGCGCCTGAACTGGCGCAGTCTCCCGTCACTCCTGCGCGACGGCCTGCCGGGCCTCGTCGCGGTCTGGCGCATCGTGAGGGATGTCATGCGGGCGGCCCGCCTGTAACCCCGGGGACCGTCCCCGCTACAATCAATGCCCGGAAGCACCCGAAGGAGCACCATCCGCCATGCGCCGACCGTTGTCCCTTATCCTTGCCGCGGCTCTGCTGGCCGCGCTCATCCCTGCCGCGGGCGTCACGCGCCTGCAGGCGCAATCCGCGGTCACGTCGCTCGTGCCCGCCTCGGCCTACCAGAGCCTGCGCTGGCGCAACGTCGGCGCCGGCCGCGGCGGCCGCGTCACCGGCCTCGCCGGCGTGCGGCAGCAGCCCCACACCTTCTACATCGGCGCCACCGGCGGCGGCGTCTGGAAGACCGACGATGCGGGCATCAACTGGTATCCCGTCGGTGACGGCCAGCTCACGCCCGGCTCGATCGGCTCGATCGACGTCGCCCCTTCCAGCCCCAATCACGTCTACGTGGGCACGGGTTCGGCGGCCATCCGCTCGAACGTCATCATCGGCCGTGGCGTGTTCCGCAGCACCGACGCGGGCAAGAGCTTCCAGTTCGCCGGGCTGCGCGAGAGCGGCCAGATCGGCGGCATCCGCGTGCACCCGAACAACCCCGACATCGTGTGGGCGGCGGCGCTCGGCTCGCCCTTCGGCCCGACGGCCGAACGCGGCATCTTCAAGACCACCGACGGCGGCAAGACGTGGAAGAAGACGCTGTTCATCGACAACGAACACGGCGGCCGCGATATCGAAGTCGACTGGCAGAACCCGAGCGTGCTCTACGCGGCGATCTACAAGGGCTTCCGCAAGGGTTGGGACATCGTGAGCGGCGGTCCGGCCGACAAGGGCGGCATCTACAAGTCCACCGACGGCGGTGAGACGTGGACGAAGCTCTCGGCGGGCCTGCCCGGCACGCTCATCGGCAAGATCGATCTCGACATCGCGCGCAGCAATCCCAACGTGCTCTACGCGATGGTCGAAGCGCCCGGCGCCGAAGGCGGGCTTTACCGGTCGAACGACGCCGGCGCCACGTGGACGATGGTGAACAGCAGCCAGCGCCTGCGCGCCCGGCCGTTCTACTTTCACTACGTGAACGTCAATCCAAAGAACGAGAACGAAGTGTGGGTGAACGAACTCGGCCTGCACAAGTCGACCGACGCGGGCAAGACGTTCACGAGTGTCGAGACGCCGCATGGCGACAACCACGGTATGTGGTTCAACCCCGACAACCCCGACATCATCCTGCAAATCAACGACGGCGGCGGCAACGTGTCGCTGAACGGCGGCAGGAGCTGGTCGTCGATTCTCAACCAGCCGCACGCCGAGTACTACATGGTGGCGGTGGACGAGCAGCACCCCTACCGCCTCTACGTGCCGCAGCAGGACAACAGCACGCTCATCATCCCGAGCAACCCGCCGGTGTCGTGGGGGCTCGATCATCCGGCCGAACTCTGGCAGCAGGCGTCGGGCTGCGAAACCGGTCAGATCTGGGCGCGCAAGGACGGCTCGGTCGTGTGGGGCGCGTGCAAGGGCGAAGTGGGCCGCTACAGCGTGGCGACCGGCCAGGAGAAGCACTACTGGATTTACCCGCAGAACCGCTACGGGCAGGATCCGGATGAGATCAAGTACCGCTTCCCGCGCCAGACCGTCGTGTATCTCTCGCCGCACGACGACAAGATCGTCTACCAGGCGAGCCACGTCATCCACCGCTCGATCGACGAAGGCGTGACGTGGGAGACCATCAGCCCGGACCTGACAGCGAAAGAGACCGAGTACCAGATCATCCCGGGCACGCCGATCACGCGCGACATCACCGGTGAAGAGGTCTACAGCTCGATCTACGCCATGATCGAATCGCGTCTCGAGAAGGGCGTGATCATGGTGGGGGCGAACGACGGCCCGGTCAGCATCACCCGCGACAACGGCAGGACCTGGAAGCGGGTGACACCGCCCGACATGGGCCCCGGCGGCCGCATCCAGACGGTGGAAGACAGCCCGCACACGCGCGGCACCTTCTACATCGCCGCCTACCGCTACATGCGCGAACACGACCTGAAGCCGTACATCTACAAGACCATCAACTACGGCGAGACGTGGACGAAACTCACCGACGGCGCCAATGGCATCCCGATCGATCACCCGACGCGTGTCGTGCGCGAGGATCCGAAGCGCCAGGGCCTGCTCTATGCCGGCACCGAGTTCGGCGCGTTCGTGTCGTTCAACGACGGCAAGGCCTGGCAGCCGCTGCAGCAGAACCTGCCGGCCACGCCCGTGACCGACATCAAGGTGCACCGCAACGACCTGGTCATCAGCACGATGGGTCGAGGCCTGTGGATCATGGACGACGTGACGCCGCTGCAGCAGCTGGCGGCGATGTACGTGCCGGCGCCCGCGCCGGCCCCCACCGCCCGCGCCGCCGCCCCGGCCGCCGCCATGCCCACGTCACTGCCGGCGGCGTATCTCTTCCAGCCGCAGGACGCCGTGCGCAACCGCTGGGTGCCGACGCCGCCCTCGGCGGCCGAGCCGGAGTACACGATTCCCGGCCCGCACTTCGATCTCTACTTCGCGAGCGCGCCCGCCGATGCGACGCTCGAGGTGAAGGACGCGAAGGGCGCCGTCATCCGCTCGTTCGCCGTAGCGGCCCCGCGCGGCGCCGGCGCCGGCCAGGAGATGCGCGGGCCGTTCCGCCGCCTCGGCGGCTCGGCGGCCATCGAGGCGCGCGCCGGCATGCAGCGCTTCACGTGGGACATGCGCTACCCCGGCCCCTGGGCGGCGAATGCGCCGAACGGCGCGGCCGGCGGTCCGCTGGCGGCGCCCGGCAAGTACACCGTGACGCTCACCACGGGTGGCCAGAGCCAGACGAAGAGCTTCGCGCTCACCGCCGATCCGCGCGTGCTGCGTGACGGCGTCACGAACCTCGACCTCGAAGTGTCGCTCGCTTTCCAGCTCAAGGTGCGCGACGGCATCAGCGAGGTCCGCAAGCTGGCGGACGCGGTGAACCAGGCGATGCAGAAGGCCAACGTGCGGCCGCCGGCCGCTGCGGCCGCCGGTGTGCGGCCGATGGACCTGAAGTTCGACCATCCGCTCCAGAAAGTGTGGACGATGCTGAACGACATGCCGGGCGCCTACCCGCAGCCAATGCTCATCAGCCAGTTCGGGAACGTGCAGCGGATGATCGGCTCGGCCGACCAGAAGATCGGCAAGGACGCGATGGACCGCTTCGGCGATCTCATGAAGGAACTCTCGGCCGTGCAGGCCGAGTTCAAGAAGATCGGCGGCTAGCCACCCACACACGGGCGGGTCTGGTGGCGCGGCCACCGGCCCGCCCGTCGTGTGTACTGGCGCGATGCCGTGGCCCGCGCGTGCAGGGGCTCAGCGCGGCGGCGGCACGAGACGCCCCGACGTCTGGAACCGGCGATAGTTCCGATAGGTCGCGATGCCCCGCCCTTCCCCGTCGGACACGTAGCGCTCCTCGAGCCGGGCGGGTACCAGCATGTTCAGCGACCCCTCCGCCTGAAAGTCGACCCGGACGCGATGCGGCACGATGCCGCCGCCGGGAGCGTAGACCGCGACGTCGGCCCGCAGTAGCGCACCGTCGTGCACCCGAATCCAGGCGCGGACGACCGTGCGGTTGAAGCGGCCGTTGTCGTGCAGGACAATCCGGCCGGGTTCGCGCTCGCTCACGACGAGCGTTGCCGCGTCACGGCCGGTCGCCTGCCGGTCGAGTGACACGACGGCATTCGACTGATGCCGGCGCGCCAGCAGCTCGAGCGGCAGGGTTGGCACGTTCATCGTGCGCGGGTGTCCGAGGTTGTGGCGCGCATTGCCATCGGCAATGGCGCGGGCCCGCACGAAGCGATCATCGCCGGTCAGCGCCAGCATCGCATCGAGCGCGGCGACAGCGCCGGGCACGGCGACGCCGTCGATCGCACGCACGCTGCGCTGTGCGAGCCACGGCCCGCCGCCAGGCAGCCTGAGAAAGCCGATATCGGACTCGAGCGCGCGGAGCCGGGCGAACTTGGGACGGAACTGGTGGCGTTGCTCGAAGATCTCATCGGCGACGAGCGCGCGCAGCTTCGGCTCGTAGGCCTCGAGATAGGCGTGCATGCGCTCGACAAGCGCAGCGACGTCCGGCGCGGACTGCGCGCGACCCGGCACGTCGGGCAGCGCAACCGCGCCGGCGATGAGAATCGCCGTCAGCCAACGGCCGGAGAGCCGGATGTGTCGAAGGATCATCGCCGGGCCACAGGGCCGCTCTCCGTATACCACAGCACCCGGCCGTCGTAAGATCAGACGGATGTCCACGCGTCAGCTCACGCTCGACTACGACGGCGAGCAGATCACCTTCACCGTCGAGGGCGCCGTCACCCGCGGCGCCGCCGAAGTGCTCCTCGATCAGGACGACAACCTGATTGCCGGCCGTCCCTGGGCCGACGCCGGCTTCGTGGTGGCACCGTTCCTCACCCCCGAGGAATACCGCCGTCTGGCCGAAAGCCTGCGCCTCACGCTGCGGGCGCGCATCGCGGCCACCGGGCTGGCCGTCCCTGCCGACTTCGCGCTCGACCGCTATCACGAGGTCGTGACGACCGACGAGGCGCACACGGCGGTGAGCGCGCGCGGGCCGTGGTGCCACCCGGTAGGCGACCTGGGCGTGCCGGTCGAGACCATCAGCCAGCGCGTCAGCGAGATCCTCGGCGTGCGTGTCTCGACCACGCCGCCGCACGCCGAGTTCCCGGAGCACTTCTGCTACCGCGTCGTCAGGCCGCGCAGCCGCGACAACAATCCGCCGCACCGCGATGTCTGGCTCGACCGCCTGCGCCACGCGGTCAACATCTACGTGCCGTTTGCCGGCAGCACGCCACGCTCGTCGCTGCCGCTCGTGCGCGGCTCGCATCGCTGGAAGGAATCCGAGATCGAACGCACGGCCGACGGCGCGACGGTGAACGGCATGACCTTCACGGTGCCGTCGGTCGTCGGCGCGGCCTATCCGCTCACGCTCGAGCGACCGAATCCCGGCCTGAACGACGTGCTGGTCTTCTCGCCGTATCTCATCCACGGCGGCGCCTTCAACCAGCAGACTGACGCCACGCGCGTGTCGCTCGAAATGCGCTTCTGGCGCGTCCGCTGAGGGCGGCTCTTCCATGGCCGTCAGCGCGTTCGACCTCTTCAAGATCGGCATCGGGCCGTCCAGCTCGCACACCGTCGGGCCGATGCGGGCGGCGCGGCTCTTCGCCGGGCGCCTGGCCTCGAGCGGCCAGCTCGCCGCCACCCACCGCATCCACATCGAGCTCTACGGCTCGCTCGGCGCCACCGGCAAGGGGCACGGCAGCGACACGGCCGTACTGCTCGGCCTCTCGGGCCACGAGCCCGACAGCGTCGAGGTGGACCAGGTCCCCGGCTACCTCGCGCGCATCCGCGCGGACCGGCAGATCACGGTGCTCGGCCGTCACACGATCGGCTTCGCCGAAGCAACCGACCTCGCCTTCAACAAGCGCGAGAGCCTGCCGTTGCACGCCAACGGCCTGCGCTTCACCGCCTTCGACGCCGACGGCGTCGAGGTGGCGAACCGCATCTACTACTCGGTGGGCGGCGGCTTCGTCGTGAGTGACGAGGTGGCGGCCGACGGCACGGCGCAGAAGCGCATCGCGCCCGACACCACCGTGCTGCCCTATCCGTTCCACAGCGGCGATGACCTGCTGGCGCAGTGCGAACGCCACGGCTGGTCGATCGCCGAGGTGATGCGCGGCAACGAGCGGCACTGGCGCCCCGATGCCGAGATCGACGCCGGGCTGCTCAGGATCTGGCAGGTGATGCAGGCCTGCGTCGAACGCGGCTGCGCCACCGACGGCGTGCTGCCGGGCGCCTTCAGGGTGAAGCGGCGCGCCGCCGGACTGCAGCGCCAGCTCGCCGCCGCCGCGGCGGGGCCGGCCGATCCGCTGCTGGTGCTCGACTGGGTCAATCTCTACGCGCTCGCGGTGAACGAAGAGAACGCCGCCGGCGGGCGCGTGGTCACGGCGCCCACCAACGGCGCGGCCGGCATCGTGCCGGCGGTGCTGCACTACTACACGCGGTTCGTGCCCGGGGCGACCGACGCCGGCGTCATCGACTTCCTGCTCACCGCCGCCGCCATCGGCATCCTGTACAAGGAGAACGCGTCGATCTCGGGCGCTGAGGTGGGTTGCCAGGG
This sequence comes from Vicinamibacterales bacterium, assembly GCA_044347565.1. Classification (GTDB taxonomy): domain Bacteria; phylum Acidobacteriota; class Vicinamibacteria; order Vicinamibacterales; family UBA2999; genus CADEFD01. The sequence goes on from JBIKUN010000013.1 coordinate 28,105, forward strand.
CGAAGTGGGCGTGGCCTGCTCAATGGCGGCCGGCGCGCTCTGCGGCGTACTCGGTGGCACGCCGGCGCAGGTCGAGAACGCGGCCGAGATCGGCATGGAGCATCACCTCGGCCTCACGTGCGACCCGGTGGGCGGGCTGGTGCAGATTCCCTGCATCGAGCGCAACGCCATCGCCTCGGTGAAGGCCATCAACGCCGCGCGCATGGCGCTGCGCGGCGACGGCACGCACGTCGTGTCGCTCGATCAGGTGATCAAGACCATGCGCGAGACCGGCGCCGACATGAAGACCAAGTACAAGGAAACGGCGCGCGGCGGCCTGGCGGTGAACGTCATCGAGTGCTGAGCGGCGCGCCGACGCGGATCGGCGGCTCGATGAGGTCCACGGCGAGCGGTGCCTCGGGCACGACCCGCGACATCGTGGGGTCGCCGTCGGCGCGATCGCGCCAGCGGCGCGGCACCCGCTCGATCTTCACCGGCCAGATCGTGAGCCGGCCATCGCGGCCGATGTGCAGGCGCAGGAAGTGCTTGAAGTCTTCGATGCGCAGGCCGCTGAAGGCTTCCTCGCTGTGCCGGCCGAACACGTTCACCGACACGAGCAGATAGACGCCCATGATGATCGAGCCGGCCAGCCAGCCGCCGGCGAATGTGCCGGCGCCGGCGAGCGCGGCGCGCACGACGCCGCTCGCGTGCAGCCAGCGGCCGGCCAGGTCGAGGGCGCCCCAGCCGAGGTAGAACATCGCCGTGAAGTGCGCCGCGGAATGCAGCAGGCCGCCGAGCACGCGGTACATGCGGCTGTGCGTGTCGGTGAAGGCGAGGAACGCCATCACGATGCCGCCGCACCAGAGCGCCAGGCCGGGATGGGTGCTGAAGGCATCCACCGTCACCCGCAGCGCCTGCCACGGATTCGTGGGCGCGGCGCCTGCCGCGGCGGCGCCGACGAGCCAGGCCGTCATCAGGTAGATGGTGGCCGGCACGACGCCGAACCGCGGGTTCTTCAGCGGAAAGAGCAGGTTGCCCCACGCGAGCCGCGCCGACTGCGCGGTCGACGGATAGGTGGCGCGCACCTCGAAGGCGCGCGGCGCCACGTCCTCGGCAATCGGCTCCTCGCGCAGCACGGAGAAGTCGTCTTCGTGGGTAGGATGCAGGAAGGCGCCGCCACCACCCGCTGTGATCTTCTGCACGGGTTCGGCCGCACCGGCCGACTCGCGCGTTTCCTCGTGGCGCCGGTAGTGGTGCAGGTCGCCCGTGAGGTAGACCTTCACCTCGACGCCGCGCTTCGCGAAGACTTCCTCGCGCAGGAAGAGGAGGTCCGTCTCGTCGAAGACGCGGCCCATGTTGCGGTACTTCTGCGCGTAGACCCACACCGGCAGCGACAGGCACAGGATGACCTTGTCGCCCGGCTGCATGTGGCGCTCGGCGATCTCGCGGAAGTGCTCCATCTGCGGCACGTCCAGATCGCTCTGCAGCTGGCCGTCGCTCGCGACGAGCCACCAGCGATGCGGCAGCTTCAGCACGAAGTAGCTGCGGCGCTGGCGCGTCCACCAGCCGGCCAGACGCCGGCCGCCGATGTCGGAGCAGAAGAGCCGCGTGAACGCCGACAGGCCGTCGTACCAGTCGTGATTGCCGGGCACGGCGTAGACATGCGGGCGCTCGGCCGGCTCGTCGTCGCCGAAGGCGGCCGTGAAGGGCGCGACCAGCCGGCGCTGATACTCCTCGCGGCTCGGCGTCGGATACACCTCGTCGCCGCCGAAGACCAGCACGTCGCCGCGCGGCAGGTCGTGCGCGTCGGTGCCGTCGTAGAAACGCAGCGAGCGCTGTGCCGCCGCGTAGGCCACGGCGTAGGTCGAGTTCCAGCCGTCGCCGGTGTCGCAGATGACGTCGAGCCACAACTCGTCGCGTGGATGCGCCTTGTCGGGCTGCGGTCCGCGCGCGCCGTCGCGGTAGTGGATGCTGTGGTCGTAGTACTCCTGCTTCCGTGACGCCAGGGCCTGCACGATGCGGCGGTCGCTCTGTTCGCCGACGACGAGCGAGACCAGGCTCTTGAGGCCGGTCGAGAGCAGCTGGCCCGGATCGAACCAGCCCACCATCGGCATGCGGGCGTGCGGCCCCGGCCGGCCGCGCAGCCACAGCGGAAAGAACACGGGGCTGGCGGCGATCCGCCGCGCGATCGGCACCGCCACGTCCGGCACGGGCGGCGGCGTGCTGCCGCCGGGCGAGTCGGTCATCGGCCGCGGGCCGCGGCCTGGAACGCCGGACCGCGGAAGACGGCGCGGCCCTTCACGAACGTGAGTTCGGCCTTCATGTCCTTGAGTGCCGGCGTCGCCACCGTGTAGGGATTCCGGTCCCACACGGCGAGGTCGGCGTCCTTCCCCACTTCGATCGAGCCGATGCGGTCATCGAGGAAGATCGTGTGGGCCGCCCAGATCGTGTACGACTTGAGCGCCGTGCGCACATCCACGGCTTCAGCCATGCCGAAGGGTGTCTTGCCGAAGGTGCCGTTCAGCGTCTCGCGCGCCACCGACGCCCAGATCCCGTAGCGGGCCGGGAACGGCGTGACGCCGAAGTCCGAGCCGCCGCCCCAGCGCACGCCCTTCGTGAGCCAGGTGCGTAACGGCTTCATGCGGGCGTTGCGGCGCGGCCCGAAGTTGCCGGCATAGGTGTCGCCGAGCCACCACATGAACCCGGCCGACGCTTCCGGGAAACCCGCGTCGTACTCGCGCTGCAGGCGCGCCATCTCGTCGTTGGCGTGGTCGGTGGGCGTATTGGCATGGATGAGGCCGTGGCGCAGGCCCTTCGTCGGCTTCGCGGCCAGCGCCCGCGCGTAGGTGTCGACCACCCAGTCGATGGCCTGATCGCCGATGGCGTGTGTGCTCACGTGCACGCCGGCGTTGTGGAAATTCGTGGCCATCGTGCGGTACTGGTCCGGTGGCGTCGCCGGATAGCCGACGTTGCCCGTGTCGACGTCGTCGAGGTTCTTGTTCCAGTCTTCGTGCATCCAGGCCGTGCGGGCCCCACCGCTGCCGTCCATGTACATCTTCACGCCCCCCGAGAGCAGCAGGCCGTCGCCGAGCGAGGCCGGCGGGCGCGGGTTGGCGTCGACACGCGCCTGCACGGCGGAGGCCTCGGCCAGGGCACGCGGCCCGGCCCAGAGCGCGAACATCCGCACCGTCAGGCGGCCTTCCTTCAGCAGCTCGTTGTAGAGCTCCCACTTGAGGGGGCTGATGCCCGGGTCCTTCGCGCCAATCATGCCTTCGGCGTTGAAGTCCTCGATCATCTTCACGAGGCCGGCCTTCTGCTGCTCGCGCGTCATCGGCGGCACGTGCCGCGTCACGAGGTTCATCGCCGACTCGAGCAGCACGCCGTTCGGATCGCCGTCGGCTTCGTGCACGATGGTGCCGGCCGGCGGGTCGGGCGTGCCCTGGCGCAGCTCGGCGATCTTCATCGCGTAGGTGTTGCCCACACCGTAGTGCCCGGTCGTGTTGGTGAGCCACACGGGATTGTTCGGCGCGACCTTGTCGAGGTCGGCCGCGGTGATGTGGCGGCGCTCGGCGAGCTTGCCTTCGTCCCAGCCGCGGCCGCGAATCCACTCGCCCGGCTTCGTCTTCGCCACCGCCGCGGCGACGCGCGCCAGCACGTCGTCCATCTTCGTGATGGAGGGGTCGCTCAGATCGACGTTGAAGAGCGCGTCCACCTCGGTGAAGTGGACGTGGGTGTCGATGAGGCCCGGCGTGACGGCGCGGCCGCCGAGGTCCACGACCTGCGTGGCGGCGCCGGCGCGGGCGCGGATGTCGGCGTTCGAGCCAACGGCCACGATCCGCCCGCCGGTCACGGCCACCGCCTCGGCCACGGTATCGCGCGCATCCACGGTGATGACGGCGCCGTTCACGAGGATGAGGTCCGCCGGCGCGGGCGCCTGCGCCTCGGGCACGGCCGCTGGCCACAGTCCTGCCACGAGGGCTCCGATGACTCCCGCACCTGCCAGCCGACGCTTCATGGGCACTCCTCCGATGGGTGGAGCGGCATCGTATCCCAGGACGGCGTGAGACCAGATCGGTTGCGCGGGCGTCGAAGCGGACTAGAATCCCCCGACAGGGGCCGGCACGGGCCAGCCCGGACACTGACCCGTGCTCGACACGATCTCCCAACTCCTCCTCGGTGTCCGCTGGGTCGTCTTCGGCCAAGGCGAACTACGCCTCGTGCCGCCGGCCGGCGTCGCCATCGCCGCGCTGCTGGCCGTGGTGGCCGTGGCGGCCACCGTCGTGAGCTACCGCCGCGCGCCACGCCGGCTTTCCACGCGCGACCGCGTGGTGCTGGCCACGCTGCGCACCGCGCTCATCGCCCTCCTGTTCCTGTGCCTGCTGCGGCCCATGCTCGTGCTGCGCGCCGCCGTGCCGCACCAGAACGTCGTGGCGGTGCTGCTCGACGACTCGCGCAGCATGCGCATCGCCGACATGAACGGCCAGCCGCGCAGCGCCTGGCTGCAGGAACAGTTCGGCGCCGCCGATCGCGGTCTGCGCCGCGCGCTCGGCGAACGCTTCACCGTGCGCACGCTGCGGTTTTCGAGCAGCGTTGCAGCCGCGCCGGCCGGCGCGGACCTGACCTTCGACGGCAGCAACACGCGCCTGGCCGCGGCCCTCGACCAGGCGCGCCGGCAGCTGGCGGGCGTGCCGCTCGCCGGCCTCATCGTCGTGAGCGACGGCGCCGACACGACGGGCGACGCGGTCGAGCCGGCGCTGCTCGCGCTCAAGGCGTCGGGCGTGCCCGTGTTCGCGATTGGCCTCGGCCGCGACACCGCCGAGAAGGATATCCAGGTGGGCCGCGTCACGGCGCCGCGCGCGGTGCTCACCGGCACCACGCTGCTCCTCGACGCGGTCGTGACGGCGCACGGCTTTGCCGGGCAGTCGCTCACGATGGACGTGCTCGATGGCGCCACCCTGGCCGGCTCGCAGACCTTCACCGTGGCCGCCGACGGCCAGCCGTCCACGGTCCGCGTGCGCTTCACCGCGAACGAACCGGGGCCGCGGGTCTTCACCTTCCGCGTCGCCACGCAGCCCGGCGAGCTGCTGCCCGAGAACAACGCCCGCGACGTGCTCATCGACGTGCGCGATCGCCGCGAGAAGATCCTCTACTTCGAAGGTGAGCCGCGCTTCGAGATGAAGTTCCTGCGTCGCGCGCTGACGGACGACAAACAGCTCCAGCTCGTGGTGCTGCAGCGCACGGCCGACAACAAGTACCTGCGCCTTGAAGTGGACGACCCCGAGGAACTCGTGGGCGGCTTCCCGAAAACCCGTGACGAGCTCTTCAAGTATCGCGGCGTCGTGCTCGGGAGCATCGAAGCCGCGGCCTTCACGGGCGACCAGCTCGCCATGCTGGCCGAGTTCGTCGACACGCGCGGCGGCGGCCTCATGATGATCGGTGGGCCGCGCGCCTTCAGCGAAGGCGGCTATGCCGGCACGGCGCTCGGCGAGGCGCTGCCGGTCACGCTGCAGCGGATGACGCCGCCGGCCGAGCCGGTGGTCACGAAGCTCGCCGTGCGGCCGACGCGCGCGGGCCTCGGCCACGCGGTGTCGCAGATCGCCGCCACCGACCAGGCCTCGGCCACCCGCTGGCCGGAGCTCCCGGATCTCACCACCGTGAACAGCGTCGATACGGTGAAGGCCGGCGCCACGACGCTCCTCAGCGCCACCGACGGCGCGCGTCGCGAACTGCCGGTGCTTGCCTTCCAGCGCTACGGCCGCGGCAAGTCGGCCGCCTTCACGCCGCAGGACTCGTGGCTCTGGCAGATGCACGCGTCGATGAGCGTCGAAGACCAGACGCACGAAACCTTCACGCGGCAGCTGCTGCGCTGGCTCGTCGACGGCGTGCCCGACGCCGTCGAGCTCACGACGGCGTCGGACCGCGTGGATCCGGGCGATCCCATCACGATGAGCGTCGAGGTGGCCGACCCGTCGTTTGTCGCCGCAAGCGACGCCGTGGTCATGGCCACGGTCACCGGCCCCGACGGCGCCGCCACGACCGTGCCGCTCACGTGGAACGGCCAGCGCGACGGTCTCTATACCGGCACGGCGCCCACGGGCGCCGCGGGCTGGTACGAGGCCCGCGTCGAGGCGATGCGCGGCGGCACGCTGCTCGGGCAGTCCACCACGCACGTGAACGCCGGCCCGGGCGATGCCGAGTTCGCCGAGGCCACGCGGCAGATGACGGCCCTGCGCCGCCTCGCCGACGACACCGGCGGCCGCGCCTACACGTCGGAGACGGCCGAACAGCTCCTCGAAGACGTGAAGTACACCGGCCGCGGCATCACCGCCGTGGAAGAACGCGAGCTCTGGAACGCCCCGATCATGCTCGTGCTGCTCGTCGGCCTGCTCTCGGCGGAATGGGGGTACCGGCGTGCCGTCGGCCTCTCCTAACCCGCTGCGACGGCGCGTACTCGGAACGGCCGCGGCCCTGGCCCTGGCCGGCGTCGCCGTGGCGGCGGCGCAGTCGCCGTTCCGCGGCGAACAGGAGCGGCGGCGCGGCGCCGCCATCGACTACGAATCCAGCACCGAGGTGCCCTACGACGGCCGCTTCGCGTTCGTGCGGCTGCGCTACGACATGGGCAGCCAGCTCGGACGCTTCCGCGGCTTCCGCCGCGAGCCGCCGTGGGCGCACGACTACCCGCGGGCCGACCTGCACCTCATGAAGATCCTGAGCGAGATCACGCTCCTGCGGCCGCATCTCGACACGAGCGCGGTGCTGACGCTCGACGATCCGGCCCTGCACACCTACCCGGTGGCCTACATGTCGGAACCGGGCTTCTGGACGCTCAACGACGCGGAAGCCGAGGGCCTGCGCCGCTACATCGCCAAGGGCGGCTTCCTCATCTTCGACGACTTCCGCCAGGAGCACTGGGGCAACTTCGAGACGCAGATGCGGCGCGTGCTGCCGGCCCAGCGTTTCGTCCAGCTCGACCCGGCGCATCCGGTGTTCCACGCGTTCTTCGAAATCGATCCGGCGCGCTTCGTCTCGCCCTACGGCGGGCTCACGCCCGTCTTCTACGGGCTCTTCGAAGACAACGACCCCACCAAGCGGCTGCAGGCGGTGGCGAACTACAACAACGACCTGGGCGAGTACTGGGAGTTTTCGGACACCGGCTGGGTGCCGATCGACCTCTCGAACGAAGCCTACAAGTTCGGCGTGAACTACATCATGTACGGCATGACACATTAAGGCAGGGACCGGGGACCAGGGATCGGGAACCCGGCACCGGGGCCTTCGGCGGGACGGAGGAGGTTTCGTGGACGCAGCGAACATGCAGGTGGATCTCAGCGCGCCGGACGACATCGCGCTCGCCGACCGGATGAAGCACGGGCAGGACCGCATCCGCCACGAGCTGCGCAAGCTCATCGTCGGCCAGGACGAGGTGCTGCAGCAGGTGCTGCTGTCGCTCTTCGTCGGCGGCAACAGCCTCATCATCGGCGTCCCGGGTCTGGCCAAGACGCTGCTCATCCACACGCTCGCCCGCGTCGTGGACCTGAAGTTCGCGCGCATCCAGTTCACGCCCGACCTGATGCCGTCGGACATCACCGGCACCGACATCATCCAGGAGGATCCGGCCACCGGCCGCCGCCAGATGGTGTTCGCGCCCGGTCCCATCTTCACCAACATCCTGCTGGCAGACGAAATCAACCGCACACCGCCCAAGACGCAGTCGGCGCTGCTCGAGGCGATGCAGGAGCACCGCGTCACCATCCAGGGCCGCACCTACACACTGGAAGAACCGTTCTACGTCTTCGCCACGCAGAACCCGATCGAACTCGAAGGCACCTATCCGCTGCCCGAGGCACAGCTCGATCGCTTCATGTTCCACATCGTCATCGAGCACCCGCCCGAGGACGAGGAATACGAGGTCGTGCGCACGACGACGGCGGTGCTCGACCCGCAGTTCGAGCGCACGGTGAACGGCGAGGACCTCATCGCCTTCAAGCGGCTCGTGCGCCGGGTGCCGGTGGCCGAGCCGGTGATGCGCTACGCGCTCGCCCTCGTGCGCGCCAGCCGGCCGAAGTCGCCGGGCGCGAGCGATGCCGTGAAGAAGTGGGTGTCGTTCGGCGCCAGCGTCCGCGCCGCGCAGTATCTCGTGCTCGCCGCCAAGGCGCGGGCGCTCACGAGCGGCCGCTATCACGTGACCTTCGACGACATCAAGGCGCTCGCCCACCCGGTGCTGCGTCACCGCGTGCTCATCAACTTCCACGCGCAGTCGGAAGGTATGACCTCCGACATGATCGTGGACCGGCTGCTCGAATCGGTGCCCACACCGCGATCGGGCATGTGATGCAGCTCGGGGGTGCGATTCCCGGCGCGCAGTTCGTCGACCCGGCGGTCCTCGCGCGCATCGGTAACCTGGAACTGGTGGCGCGGTCGGTCGTCGACGGCGTCATCAACGGCCTGCACAAGTCGCCGTTCTTCGGCACGTCTGTCGACTTCGCCGAACACCGCGGCTACGTGCCCGGCGACGACATCCGCCGTGTCGACTGGCGCGTGTACGCGCGCACGGACAAGTACTTCGTGAAGGAGTTCGAGGCCGACTCGAACTCGAACTTCACCGTGCTGCTCGACATCTCGGCCTCGATGGCCTTCGGGGCACGCCTGTCAAAGCTCGACTACGCGAAGACGCTCGGCGCCTGTCTCACGTATCTCGTGCACCGGCAGCGCGACCGCGTCGGCCTCGTGACCTTCGACAGCGACATCGTGGACCACGTGCCGCCGTCGGCCAGACACCTCGACGTCGTGCTGCACACGCTCGAACGCGCGAAGGCCACGCGCCAGGGCCAGCTCTCGGCGCCGCTGCGCAAGCTGGCCGAACACTTCGGCCGGCGCGGCGTGGTGGTGCTCATCTCGGACCTCTACGACGAGCCCGAAGCCATCTTCGAGGCGCTGGCGCCGATCCGCTTCCGCGGCAGCGACGTCGTCGTCTTCCACGTGATGGACCCGGCGGAACTCGAGTTTCCCTACACGGATCCGTCGGCCTTCGAGGACCTCGAGACCGGCGAGCAGCTGCCCGTCGTGCCCGAGTCGTTCCGCGACAAGTACCAGGCGCTCGTGCGCGCGCACATCGACGCCCTCGCGGCCCGCGCCGCCGAGCGCGGCGTGGACTACCGGCTGCTCGACACGAACAAGCCACTCGACTTCGCGCTCTACGACTACCTGTCGTTCCGCGAGCGCACGACGCGGGTGCGGTAGCCGGCCATGGGGTTCCTCGTCCCGCTCTTCCTCGCCGGGCTGGCCGCGCTCGCGGTGCCGGTCGCGATCCACCTCATCCAGCGCGAGAAGAACACGATCGTGGCCTTCCCCTCGCTGATGTTCGTGCGGCGCGTGCCCTACGAGTCGGTGCGGCGGCGGAAGATCCGGCACTGGGCGCTGCTCGCGATGCGCCTGCTGGCGCTCGCGCTCATCGTCGCCGCCTTCGCCCGTCCCTTCGTGCGCGGCAGCGCCGCGGCTATCACCGGCGGCGCGCGCGAGGTGGTGGTGCTCGTGGACCGCTCCTACAGCATGGGCTACGGCACGCGCTGGACGCGAGCGCAGGCCGCGGCGCAGGGCGTGCTCGACGCCCTCGGTCAGGGCGATCGCGCGAGCCTCGTGTTCTTCGGCACCGGCGCCGAGGTGGCGCTGCAGTCGGTGGACGATCGCGCGCGCCTCGCGGCCGCGCTCGCCGCGGCGTCGCCCGGGGCGGAGTCCACGCGGTATTCACCGGCGCTGCGTGTGGCCGGCACGATCGTGAGCGAGTCGACGCGTCCGCGCAAGGAAGTGGTGCTCATCAGCGACTTCCAGAAACTCGCGTGGGCGCCGAGCGATGAAGACCGCCTGCCGGCCGGCACCGTGCTCACGCCGGTGGCGATTACCGACACCGACACGCGCAATCTCTCAGTGACGCCCGTCGCCGTGCGCCGCTCACGCTTCGAGGGCCAGGAGCGCGCCACCATCACCGGCGGCGTCACGAACCGCGGCTCCGAGCAGGCCGACGGCGTGACGCTGGCGCTCGAGCTGAACGGCCGCGTCGTCGAGACGCAGACGGTGAACGTGGCGGCACAGGCCTCGGCCGGGACCAGCTTCGCGCCGATTACGCTCACGCCGGAGCCGATGCGCGCCGTGGTGCGGCTCGCCGACGACGCGCTCGCCGCCGATAACCGCTTCCACTTCGTGCTCGCGCCCACGCGCCCGGTCGCCGTGCTGCTGGCCTCGGCTGGCGGACGCGGCGCTGACGAGACCTACGTGCGCCGCGCGCTCGCCATCGGCGAGTCGCCGCGCTTCGACGTCACGACCACCACCGTGGACGCGCTCACCGATGAGGCGCTCGCGGCCGCGCGCGTGCTCATCGTGCACGACGCACCGCTCGGCGACGCCGCCGCCGCGCGGGTACTGCGCTTTGCCGAACGCGGCGGCGGTGTGTTCCTCGTCGCCGGCGCGCGCGCCTCGTGGCCGAAGGCCGCCGGCTTCCCCGGCACGCTCGCCGCGCCGGTCGATCGCTCGCGCGGAGAAATCGGCCGCCTCGGCGGCCTCGAGTTCGGGCACGCGGTCTTCGCGCCGTTCCGCGCCGCGCGCAGTGGCGACTTCTCGTCGGTGCGGGTCTACGGCTACCGGCGCCTCGCCGCGGCCGACACCACGCAGGTGCTGGCGCGCTTCGACGACGGTCTGCCGGCGCTCGCCGTCACGCCCGCCGGGCGCGGCGCCATCATGGTGTGGACGTCGAGCCTGGACCTCGGCTGGAACGACCTGGCGCTGAAACCCGTCTTCCTGCCGTTCGTGCATCAGACGGTGCGCACGCTCGCCGGCTTCGAAGACCGCCCCGCGGCGCTCCTGGTGGGCCAGGTGGCCACGCCCGACACGCCGGCGGATCAGGCCCGCCCGCGCGTCGTGGTCGGGCCCGACGCGGCGCGCCTGCCCCTCGACGCCACCCGCCGCGACACCTTCGAGGTGACCCAGCCCGGCTTCTACGACGTGCGGAACGCCGGCGCCGACGACACCACGATGTCCGTCGTCGCGGCCAACGTGGACGTGGCGGAGTCTGATCTCGCCGGGATCGATCCGGCGGCCGTGACCGCCGCGGTGACGGGCACGGGGGATGCCGCCGCGGCCTCGGCGGCCAGCGCGGCGCCGCCGCGCGACGAGGTCACCGAGCAGTCGCAACGGCTGTGGTGGTACCTGCTCCTTGCAGGTATGCTGCTGCTCATCGGGGAAACCGTGGTCGCGAGCCGCCTGTCGGGCGGCGCGGCCTAGCAGGACGGCCGGGCCGCATCCGCGGCGCGGACGAGGAGGGGCAATGCTCCACGAGCGACGGCAGACGGCCACCGGTGACGTGGCCCGTGTCATCCGCGAGGTCCGGACGGGGTGGCGGCGCAGGCTGCTCGTCCGCGGCCTGCTCCGCGTGCTCATCGCCGGCGCGCTCGTGCTCCTCGGCGCCGGTGCGGCTCTCGAGGCGCTGCGCTTCACGCCGAACGCCATCCTCACCTTCCGCATCGTCACGCTGCTGGCGATCGCCGGCGTCATCGCCTGGTGGATCGTGCGTCCCCTGCTCACCCAGGTGACCGACGAGCAGGTGGCGCTCTATCTCGAAGAGCACGAACCCTCGCTCAACAACCTGCTCCTGAGCGCGATGAGCGCCGAGCGCCGCGGCGATTCGCCCGAACATTCGCCCGCCCTCGTCGCGAAGCTCGTCGAAGAGGCCATCGACCGCGTGCGCGAGGTCGACGCCGGGCGGCGCGTGGAACAGCCGCTCGTCAAGCGCTACGCCGCGATGGCGCTCGCCACCGTGGCCGTGGCCGCCGCCGTCTTCACCTTCGGCCCGGCCTACCTGCGCCAGGGCCTGACGGCGATGTACTCGTGGTCGCAGGACCTCGAGGCCGCCGCCCCGTACCGCATCACGCTCACGCCCGGCTCCGGCACGGTGCCGCGCGGCGCCGATCAGCTCTTCACCGCCACGCTCAGCGGCTTCAGCGCCGACGACGCCGTGCTGCTCGTGCGCAAGGGCGACGCCACCGCGTTCGAACGCGTGCCGCTGCTCAAGGGCGACAACGGCACCTTCGAAGGCATGGTCTTCGACCTCGACGCGAAGCTCGAGTTCCTGGCCGAAGCCGCCGGCGTGCGTTCGCCCACCTTCACGCTCGACGTCGTCGATCTGCCCTACGCCCAGAAGATCGATCTCGTGTATCACTTCCCCGCCCACACCGGCCTCGAGCCGCGCACGGTCGAAGACGCCGGCGACATCGCCGTGCTCGTCGGTACCGAAGTGCGCGTCACGGTCACGCCGACGATGCCGTCGCCGGCCGGGCAGCTCACGCTGCACGAGTCGACGAACGTGCCGCTCGCCGCCGGCGCCGGCGGTGTCCTGACCGGACGCTTCGTGGCCGACAAGGACGGCTTCTACCGCGTGGGCCTGCAGGGCCCCGACGGCACGATGATCACGGCCTCGCCGCAGTACGTCATCGACGTGCTCGACGACATGGCGCCCACCGTGGCCATCTCGAAGCCGGGCCGCGACACCAACGCCACGCCCGTCGAGGAGTTCTTCGTCGAAGCGCGGGCCGATGACGACTTCGGCGTGCGCGGGCTCGAGCTGGTCTACTCGGTGAACGGCGGCCCCGAGAAGACCGTGCCCCTCTACAAGGGCGCGAAGCGGCTCGAAGAGGTCACGGCCGGCCACACGTTCTATCTCGAAGAACTGGGCGTGCAGGCCGGCGACGCGGTGAGCTACTACGCGCGCGCGGCCGACAACGACGCCGGCGGCGGCCAGCAGGCCACGAGCGACATCTACTTCCTGCGCGTGCGCCCCTTCGGCAAGGAATTCAAGCCGGCCACCTCGATGGGCGGCGGCGGAGGCGGCGGGGGTGGCGGCGGCGCCGAAGTGGGCGCGCTCTCGGAACAGCAGCGGCAGATCATCGCCGGCACGTTCAACATCCTGCGCGAGAAGAAGACGGCCACCGCCGAGAAGATGCGCGAAGCGTCGGTGGTGCTGGCGCTGTCGCAGGGCCGGCTGCGCGAGCAGGTCGAAGGCCTGGTGGGCCGCATGAACTCGCGCCTCGTGGCGCCGGATCCGAGCTTCAAGAAGATCGCCGAGCTGCTGCCGCTGGCCGTGGCCGAGATGAAGAATGCCGAGGGCAAGCTGCAGACGCGCAGCCCTGATGGCGCCATGCCCTTCGAGCAGAAGGCGCTGCAGTACCTGCAGCAGGCCGAGGAAGAGTACGAACTGCAGGTGCAGACCAATCAGCAGTCGGGCGGCGGCGGAGGCGGCGGGCAGGCCGGTTCGATCGCGGAAGACCTGGCGGACTTGTTCGAGCTCGAGATGGACAAGATGGCCAACCAGTACGAGACGGCCTCGCGCGCCGAGAGCGCGCAGGCCGAGCAGCGCATCGACGCGCTGGCCGAGAAGCTCAAGGAACTGGCGCGACGGCAGCAGCAGGAACTGGAACGTCAGCGGCGGCGCGCCTCCGGCCAGGCCGCGAGCGGCGGCGGCGACCAGCAGCGCGCGCTCGCGCAGGAAGCCGAAGAGACGGCGCGACAGCTCGAGAAGCTCTCGCGCGAACAGAACCGTCCCGACCTGGCGAACGCGGCGCGGCAGATGCAGCAGGCGGCGGATGCGATGCGCAAGGCCGCGGCGGGCAACGATCCGGGCGCCTCAGGCCAGGCCTCGCAGGCCGCCGAGCGCCTGCAGCAGGTGCAGCGGCAACTGCGCGGCGCGCAGACGGCGCGGGCCGAACGCGACGTGCAGGAGGCGGTGCGGCAGGCCGAGGAGCTGGCGCGCGAACACGCCGATGTCGCGAGCGATGCCGAACAGATTCCCGGCGCCGGCGCCGACCGTCTGCAGAAGGCGCAGCTCAACGCGCAGCGACGCGACGCCCTGTCGAGCAAGGTGGGCCAGCTCGAACAGCAGCTCGACAGAACCGCCAACGAGATCGCGAAAGAAGAGAAAGACGCGTCACAGAAGCTGCGTGAAGCGGCCGGCGACATCCGCGACGACAAGGTGAAGGAGAAGCTGCGCTACTCGCGCCAGTTCCTCGGCCGCGATGCCGCCCAGGGGGCGGCGGCCGAGATGGACGCGTCGATTGGCTCGGACCTCATGGACCTGCGGCGCAAGCTCGCCGAAGCGGCCTCCGCCCTCGGCAAGGGCGGCAGCGCGCAGCAGACCGAGAACGCGCTCGAACGCGCCCGCGACCTCGTGCGCGGCGTGGACTCGCTCGGCCGCCGCATGCAGGAGCGCGCCAGCGGCGACGATCGGCAGGCCGGCACCCAGCCGCAGGGCCAGCAGGGCCGTGATGGCCAGCCCGGGCAGCAGCAGGGTCAGCAGGCCGGGAACAGCCAGCCACAGGGCCAGCGCGGGCAGCAAGGCCAGCAGGGGCAGGCCGGGCAACGGGGCCAGGCCGGGCAGCAGGGCGAGGCCGGGCAGCAGGGCCAACAGGGTCAGAGCGGCCAGCCGGGTGGCGGCGGCAACGGCGACACGTTCGGCGGCTTCGGCGGCGACGATGGCGGCTGGGGCAACGCGCGGCCCGGAAACTTCGGTGCCGACGACGTACGTCAGTTCCGCGGCGAAGCGCGCCGTTACGGACAGGACGTCGAGGCGCTGCGGCGGGCGCTGCGCGCCGACGGCGTCGATACGCGCCAGCTCGACGACATCCTGCGCCGCCTCAAGGCGCTCGACGACGACCGCGTCTACAAGAACGTGCAGGAACTCGCCGAGCTCCAGGCGGCGGTGAGCGAAGGGCTGCGCCGCTTCGAGTTCGATCTGCGCCGCAAGGTCGAGGGCGAGGCGTCGGACGTGCGGCTGACCGGCAGCGACGACGTGCCGGCCGAGTTCAAGAGCCTCGTCGAGGAGTACTACCGCAGCCTCGCGAAGCCGAAAGCGCCGCAGAAATGATCCGCCGGCGCGCCGTCGTCGCGGCGGCGCTCGCGGTCGTGCTGGCCGGTGGCGCCGCCTTCGCGCAGTTCGACGGCGGCGGCTACTGGGGCCGCATGCGGCGCGTGCCGCCGAGGTTTCCGGCCAACGAGGCGGCCTTCGACGGCGGCTTCAACTTCTGCCGCGTCATGTACTCCAGCCAGTGGCGCGAGTCGGGCGGTCAGGGATGGTCCACCGACTATCCGGATGCCGACATCAACTTCTCGATCCGCTTCGCGGAGCTCACGAAGACGCGCGTGAGCAAACAGACCACGGGCGTGCCGAACCACTTCGTGACCCGGCTCACCGACCCGTGGCTGATGCGCTGCCCGTTCCTGCTCGGCTCCGACGTCGGCACGATGTCGCTGCGTGACGAGGAAGTGACGGCGCTCCGCGACTACCTGCTCAAGGGCGGCTTCTTCTGGGTGGACGACTTCTGGGGCTCGCGCGCGTGGGACGTCTTCGAAAACGAGATGGCGCGCGTACTGCCGCCTGGCACCTATCCCTTCCGTGACATCGGCCCCGAGCACCCCATCTACCGCACGATGTTCCCGATGACGGATCTGCCGCAGATCCCGTCCATCCAGTTCTGGCGCACCACCGGCGGCGAGTCGTCGGAGCGCGGCAGCGACAGCGCGCAGGCGCACATGCGCGGGATCACCGACGCGCAGGGCCGGCTCATGGTGCTCGCCACGCACAACACCGACATCGCCGATGCGTGGGAGCGCGAGGGCGAAGACCCCGA
This sequence comes from Vicinamibacterales bacterium, assembly GCA_044347565.1. Taxonomy (GTDB): domain Bacteria; phylum Acidobacteriota; class Vicinamibacteria; order Vicinamibacterales; family UBA2999; genus CADEFD01. Next base: position 43,752 of record JBIKUN010000013.1, read on the forward strand.
GTATTTCTACACCTACTCCCCGAACGGCTACGCCACGGCGGTCAACATCCTGCTGTATGCGATGAGCCACTAGGCCGGACTCGGGGCTGAGGGGCCGGGGGCGTGTCGGCACTCGGCGGGCGCCGGGGTAAAATCGTGGCGATGGCCAAGAATATCTGCGACAACATCCTCGAAACCATCGGGCACACCCCGATGGTGCGCCTGAACCGCATCACGAAGGGCGTCGTCGCCGCCGACGTCGTGGCCAAGATCGAAACCGTCAACCCCGGCAATTCGATCAAGGACCGCATGGCCCTGAAGATGATCGAAGACGCCGAGAAGGACGGCCGCCTGAAGCCCGGCGGCACGATCATCGAAGGCACGTCGGGCAACACCGGCATGGGCCTGGCCATCGCCGCCGTGGTCAAGGGCTACCACTGCATCTTCACCACCACCGACAAGCAGTCGAAGGAGAAGGTGGATGCGCTGCGCGCCTTCGGCGCCGACGTCATCGTCTGCCCGACCGACGTCGAGCCCGAGGACCCGCGTTCGTACTACTCGGTGTCATCACGCCTCGAGCGCGACACGCCGAACGGCTGGAAGGCCAACCAGTACGACAACCCGTCGAACGCGCAGGCGCACTACGAGCAGACCGGCCCCGAGATCTGGGAGCAGACCGACGGGCGTATCGACCACCTGGTCGTCGGCGTCGGCACCGGCGGCACCATCTGCGGCACCGCGAAGTACCTCAAGGAGCGGAAGTCGTCGGTGAAGGCGTGGGGCATCGACACCTACGGCTCGGTCTTCAAGAAGTACAAGGAGACCGGCATCTTCGACAAGAACGAGATCTATCCCTACATCACCGAAGGCATCGGCGAAGACTTCCTGCCGCAGAACGTGGACTTCAGCGTCATCGATCACTTCGAGAAGGTGACCGACCGCGATGCCGCGATCATGACGAGCCGCATCGCCCGCGAAGAAGGCATCTTCGCCGGCAACTCGGCCGGCTCGGCGATGGCGGGCCTGCTGCAGCTGGCGCCCCACTTCAAGGCCGGCGAGCTCGTGGTGGTCATCTTCCACGACCACGGCACGCGTTACCTCGGCAAGATGTACAACCCCGAGTGGATGCGCGAGAAGGGCTTCCTCGACAAGACGGGGCTCACCGCGAAGCACATCGTGGCCGACCGGCAGAAGGCCAGGCTCGTCACCATCGAGCGCACCGCCACGGTGGCCGAAGCCGCGCACATCATGACCGCGCACGCCTACTCGCAGATCCCGGTCGTGGCCGACGGCCGTCTCGTGGGCTCGGTCAACGAGGGGCATCTCTTCGACGAGATCGTGAAGCACCCCGAGATGCTGAAGGGGCCGGTCGAAGCCATCATGGAGCCGGCCTTCCCGTTTGCCGACATCTCGACCGGCGTGGACGCGCTGGCCGGCATGATCACGCCGGAAGCCCCGGCCGTGCTCGTGCGCGACTTCAAGAGCGACGAGACCTACATCATCACGCGCTGGGACGTCATTCGCGCGATGAGCTAGGCGACGCGCCGCCGGGGAGCCACCATGGGGTCACTGCCGTCCGCCGCTCTCTGCCTGCTCTGCGTCGTGGCCGGGTCTGCCGCCGCGGACGCCCAGCCGCGGCAGGATTCGCGTGTGCCCGAGGCGATCGCCTGGTACACCGGCACGGCCGGCCGGGTGGACGACGCCAGGGCTCGCGCCCTCATCGACGCCGCCGCGACCGACGGCGACGTGCTCGCCCGGATGTGGCTCGCGCGGGCCTGGTCGCGGGGACGCCTCGGCTACCTGCGCGACGAGGCGCGGGCGCGCGCCATCGCCGACCAGATGGTCGGCGCCGTGCAGCGCCAGGCGGCGCTCGGCGTGGTCGAGGCGCAGTTCCTGATGGGCACCGCCTTCGACGAAGGTCTCGGCGTGGCGGAAGATCCCGCGGTGGCGTTCGGGTGGTTCCAGAAGGCGGCCGCCGGGGGACACACGCTGGCCGAGCACAACATCGGCAACGCCTACGCCGCCGGACGTGGCGTGCCCGCCAATCCCGCCGCCGCCGTCACCTGGTGGACCCGGGCGGCCCTCAAGGGCGACGCCGTGCCGCAGCTGCGCCTCGGCGAAGCCTACGAACGCGGCACCGGCGTGGCCGCCGACCGCGGGCTCGCCCGCCGCTGGTATGCGGATGCGGCCGGCCGCGGCAACGCCGCGGCGAAGGCGGCACTCGAGCGGCTGGGATCGCCCCGCTGACGGCGGATCCGTCGTTCGAGCGGCTGAACGGCGTCCGCGCTACACTCGTCTTTTCTCACGTGGAGGCAACGGCGCCATGGGCCTGATGGATTACATCAAGACACAGCTCATCGAGATCATCGAGTGGCAGGACGACTCGCGCGACACGATCAGCTGGAGGTTTCCCGACGAAGACAAGGAAATCAAGAACGGCGCGCAGCTCATCGTGCGCGAATCGCAGACGGCCCAGTTCCTGTACGTGGGCGCCTTCGGCGACACGTTCGGCCCCGGCAAGCACACGCTGACCACCGACAACATCCCGGTGCTGTCGCAGCTCAAGGGCTGGAAGTACGGCTTCGAGTCGCCGTTCAAGGCCGACGTCTACTTCGTCAACACGCGCCTCTTCACCGGCAACAAGTGGGGCACGTCGAATCCGATCATGCTGCGCGATCAGGACTTCGGCATCATCCGCCTGCGCGCCTTCGGCACCTACGACTTCAAGGTCGTGAACGTCCGCACCTTCCTCAAGGAAGTGGCCGGGTCCGATCACAACTTCCGCCTCGATGAATTCGCCGACACGATGCGCTCGCGCATCGTGAGCGTGTTCACCGACGCCATCGCCTCAGCCAAAGTGCCGGCGCTCGACCTCGCCACCCGCTACATGGAAGTGGGCGAAGCGTTGCTGCCGCTCATCAACCCGCAGCTCGTCGAGAAGTACGGCATCGAGATTCCGAGCTTCATCGTCGAGAACTGCTCGGTGCCGCCCGAAGTCGAGGCTGCGATCGACAAGCGCTCCAGCATGGGCGCCATCGGCAACCTGAACGACTACGTGAAGTACCAGATGGCGCAGGGGCTGGCGCAGCCCGGCAGGGGCGGCGGCATCGCCGGCTCGGCCGCCGAGCTCGCCATGGGCTTCGGCCTGGCGCAGCAGATGATGAACCAGCCGGGCGGCATCTTCGGCGGTGCCCAGACGACACCGGCGGCCGCCCCGGCCACAACGGCGGCTCCGGCGGCATCCGCGTTGCCCGACGTGCTCACGCCGGCCGATGTGGCCAGGGCCCTCGGTGTGACCGAGGCCGATGTGCTCGAGACGCTCGAGAAGGGCGACCTGAAGGGCCGGAAGATCGGCTCGGCCTGGCGTGTCACCCGCACGGCCCTCGACGAGTTCCTCAAGCACTGACGTTCGGCGTGCGGTGACCGAGCCCCCACCCCTTCCGCCTCTTCCGACGCCTCCGGCGGCCTCGCCGGAGGTGTCGGCGCTCGACAAGCACTCGTGTCCGGGCTGCGGCGCCGAGGCGCACTGGAACGCGGCGAAGCAGGCGCTCGTGTGCCCCTATTGCGGCACCGTGTCGCCGATGGAGCTGGCAGGCGACGGGTCGCTCGTGAAGGAACACGACCTCGCGCTGGCGTTGCGCGCCATTCCCGACTCGCAGCGCGGATGGGACCAGGACCGCACGTCGGTGCAGTGTCAGAGCTGCCAGGCGATCTCGCTCTTCGATGCGACGCGCGTGGCGCAGCGCTGCGAGTTCTGCGGCTCGCCATCGATCGTGCCGTATACGAAGACGCGGCACGCCATTTACCCGGAGAGCCTGCTGCCCTTCTCGGTCAGCGAAGCGCAGGTGCGCGAGTCGATCCGGCGGTGGTACGCCAGCCGGTGGTTCGCGCCGAACAAGCTGAAGAAGGCCGCGCTCACCGACCGCGTGGGCGGCGTCTACCTGCCCTACTGGACGTTCGACGCGCGCGTGCATGCGCGCTGGCGGGCGGAAGCCGGCCACTACTACTACGAGACGCGCACCGTGACGCGCAACGGGCGCACCGAGACGGTGCAGGAACGCCGCGTGCGCTGGGTGCCGGCGGCCGGCGAGCTCTCGCGCGCCTTCGACGATACGCTGGTCTCGGCCACGCAGGGACTGCATCCGACCCTGCTCCGCAGGATCGAACCGTTTCCCACCACAGACCTGCGCCCCTACGACCGCGGCTACGTCTCGGGCTGGGTGGTCGAGCAGTACCAGCTCGATCTGGTGGGCGCGGCCGAACGGTCACGCGCCGAGATGGACGCCCAGGTGCGCGAGGCCTGCGGGCGCGACGTGCCCGGCGACACCTACCGCAACCTCGAAGTGGCGGCGACCTATACCGACCAGACCTTCAAGCACACGCTGCTGCCGGTATGGCTGCTGCACTACGACTACGGACGCAAGAGCTACCAGGTCGTGGTGAACGGCGTCACCGGCGCCATCGCCGGGGAACAGCCGTACAGCTGGATCAAGATCTTCTTCGCGACGCTCGCCTTCATCATCGTGGCGCTCACGCTCTTCGTGCTCATGGAGCAGTAGGCCTGATGGTCGGCTGACGGTGCCCTGTCCCATGTGGCATGGAACCTGCGCGGGATCCGTGCCATACGGGACAGGGACGTGACATCAGCCGAGGGGAATGCGCCGCGCGTTCGCGCCGAGCCAGTCACCGAACGACTGCAGCCTGGGGTTGAGCGCGCGTGACCGCTCGATGTTGCGCGAGGCGAGGAAATCGTCGGCGAAGTCGCGGTAGAACTGGAACATGTTGCCGAGGTCTTCCGCGCCCGGGAAGCCGAAGCTCCGGTAGGCCGCGGGCGTCACCGCGTTGTAGTGCACCGGCTGGCCGAGCGCGCGGGTCATCGCGGCCGCCATCTCGGCGCCGGTCAGATGGTCGCCGGCGATACCGACGCGGGCGCCGATGAGGTCGCCACCCTGCTGGAAAATGCCGTAGGCGCAGCGGCCGATGTCTTCGGACGCAATGCCGGCCATCGGCGCATCCCCCATCGGCAGCGTGAACTGGAGCAGTCCTTCGGCATCTTTCTTCGGACCCGATCCGAAGTGGATCAGGTTGTCCCAGTAGAACGTCGTCAGCAGGAACGTCGTGGGCACGCCGGCATCGGTGAAGTAATGATCGCTCTCACCCTTGGCGTCGAAGTGCGGCACCTTGTACTTGCCCATGAGCGTGGGCATCCGGTTGTCGCCCTTGGGCATCCAGTGGCGGGTGTCTTCGAGCGTGGACCAGATGACATGCTGCAGGCCGGCCGCCTTGGCGGCGGTGGCCATGTTACGGGCGCTCTGCCCCTCCTTCTCGGGCGAGAAGTGGTTCCAGAAGAACGTGACGCAGTAAGCGCCGCAGGCGCCCTCGAACGCGCGGGTGAGGCTCTCGACGTCGTCGACGTCGCCGGCCACTACTTCGGCACCGGCAGCGGCCAGCGCTTTTGCGGCCTCGGAATCGGGATCGCGGGTGATGGCGCGGGGGGTGAAGCCACCCTGCGGATCGGCGAGGATGGCGCGGACCAGGCCGCCGCCCTGGGCGCCGGTGGCGCCGACGACGGCGATGATCTTCTTGTCTGACATGGGACTCCTTGGCGTCTGTGGTCGCGTGAACGTTCCAGATCGTACGGCCGTTTCAGCCACCGCGCTCCCGGGATTCGTCACCGCGAGGCGGCCCCACCCCGCCGCGGGGGCCCGCCCCCTGGCGCGAGCTACCACTCGGGTGAGCGGGTGCGTGCGCTGATCTCCGGCTGCACCCGGCCGGTTGACAGCGGGAGCGCTCAGCCTCACCTTCGCCGCGCTCGCCGATCCGATCCGGCGCGTCGTCCTCGCTCGCCTCGCCAGCGGCCAGTGACGGCTCACCAGGGCCGTTCGCCGCCTCAGGCGTGCGCGTGTTCGCGCACGATGCCGGCCGCCGCGTAAATCTCGGCCTCGTCGAGGCTTTCGTGCGCCAGCAGCTCGGTCACGATCGCGTCGAGCTGGGCGCGATGCTCGCGAATGAGGCGACGGGCCTCGGCGTAGCACTCCTCGGTGATGCGCCGCACTTCGTCGTCCACCGCGTTCAGGAGTGTCTCCGACACGCCGGCCATCCGCGGATCGCCCTCGAGCGGCAGTATCGACAGGGGACCGATGCGATCCGACATGCCCCACCGCCCCACCATCGACCGGGCGACGCGCGTGACGTGCTCGAGGTCACTTTCAGCGCCGCTGGTCGTCACGCCGTAGATTTCCTGCTCCGCCGCCATGCCGCCGAGCGCGCCGACGATGCGGCCGCGCAGGTAGTTGGTGTCATAGCCGTAGCGGTCGGAGTCGGGGGTGGAGAGCGTGACGCCGAGCGCGCGTCCGCGCGGCACGATCGAGACCTTCCGCACGGGATCCGCGCCCGGCTGCAGCATGCCGAGCAGGGCGTGCCCGGCTTCGTGATACGCCGTACGCCGGCGCTCCGCTTCCGGAATCACGACGCTGCGCGCGGTGCCGAGCTGCACCTTCTCGAGCGCATCGGTGAGATCGCGGTGCGCCACCGTGTCCTGGTTGCGTCGCGCCGCGAGCAGCGCCGCTTCGTTCACGAGGTTCGCGAGATCGGCGCCGGTCATGCCGGGCGTGGACGCCGCCAGCTTCTCGAGATCCGCATCGGTGCCGAGTGGCACCTTGCGCGTGTGCACCTTGAGGATGGCGAGCCGGCCCTTTTGGTCCGGCGCGTGCACCATGATCTGGCGGTCGAAGCGGCCGGGCCGCGTGAGCGCCGGGTCGAGCACGTCGGCGCGATTGGTGGCGGCAAGCACCACCACGCCCTCCTGACCCGAGAAGCCGTCCATCTCGGTCAGGATCTGGTTGAGCGTCTGCTCGCGCTCGTCGTGGCCACCGAACGCCCGGGCGCCGCCGCGGGCGCGGCCGATGGTGTCGATCTCGTCGATGAAGATGATGGCCGGCGCCACCTTGCGCGCCTCGGCAAACAACTCGCGGACACGGCTGGCACCCACGCCGACAATCATCTCGATGAATTCCGAGGCGCTGGCGCTGAAGAACGGCACGTTCGCCTCGCCGGCCGTGGCCCTGGCCAGCAGCGTCTTGCCGGTGCCGGGTGCCCCGGCCAGCAGCACACCCTTCGGGGCGCGGGCGCCGAGCTTGCGATACTTGCCGGGGTCCTTCAGAAAGTCGACGATCTCGTTGATCTCGTCTTCCACTTCGTCGATGCCGGCGACATCGTCGAAGGTGACGCGGATGGTGTCCTTGTCGACCGGCTT
>JBIKUN010000014.1:0-50887 GCA_044347565.1 Vicinamibacterales bacterium
CTTAATGCGTTAGCTTCGGCACGGCAGGGATCGATACCCGCCACACCAAGCACTCATCGTTTAGGGCTAGGACTACCGGGGTATCTAATCCCGTTTGCTCCCCTAGCTTTCGCGCCTCAGCGTCGATCTCGGTCCAGGATGCCGCCTTCGCCACCGGTGTTCCTCCAGATATCTACGCATTTCACCGCTACACCTGGAATTCCACATCCCTCTCCCGAATCCAAGCCTCCCAGTATCAGACGCAGTTCCCAGGTTAAGCCTGGGGCTTTCACGTCCGACTTAGAAGGCCGCCTACGCGCCCTTTACGCCCAGTAATTCCGAACAACGCTTGCCACCTCTGTATTACCGCGGCTGCTGGCACAGAGTTAGCCGTGGCTTCCTCAACCGGTACCGTCAGTCTCCAACGTATTAGGTTGGAGCTTTTCGTCCCGATCAACAGGAGTTTACAATCCGAAGACCTTCATCCTCCACGCGGCGTTGCGTCGTCAGGCTTGCGCCCATTGCGAACAATTCCCCACTGCTGCCTCCCGTAGGAGTCTGGGCCGTGTCTCAGTCCCAGTGTGGCCGTCCGCCCTCTCAGGCCGGCTACTGATCGTCGCCTTGGTGGGCCGTTACCCCGCCAACTAGCTAATCAGACGCGGGCCCCTCCTCAAGCGCCAGGCCTTACGGTCCCCGGCTTTGATTTCCCAGTCTTCAAACCAGGAATGTCATGCGGTATTAGCGTCCCTTTCGGAACGTTATCCCCCACTCGAGGGTAGGTCACCCACGCGTTACTCACCCGTTCGCCACTCTACTCAGGACCGAAGTCCCTTTCGCGTTCGACTTGCATGTGTTAGGCACGCCGCCAGCGTTGATTCTGAGCCAGGATCAAACTCTCAAGTTAAAGTTTTTGTCCTCGGGACGCTTTGCAGCGAACCCTCGGGCATCTGTTCAACCAGAGAAGCCTGTCGGCTCTTCTGTTTGTTACGTCTTATGTCGGTTCGCGTCTTCTCTGCTTGCGCAGGTCGTATACGAACCAGCTGACACTCGACGGGCTGGTTTTGATCCGCTGTCGCTTTCGCTTGCGCTTGAGCTCCAGCGGACTGTGTGCACGCTCTATCTAGTTTTCAAAGAACCGAGGCGGGAACGCTTACTCTTCCCGATTTCTTCACCTTCGACCGCTGCGCTTGTTGCCGCAGTGCTCTTCAGGCGAACCTTCCAAGATTACATCTGCTCTTTCCACCGTGTCAACAAAAACTTTTCAGTTTCTTTTGTCGACAGGTTCGCCCACAACACTCGTCGTAGAACCTTCGCTGAGCAAGAACCGCAGGCGGTTACTTCCGAGCAGGCGTTCCAAGCGGGCACATCGTTTACAGACCGAAACGACGTGTCTGACTGAGATCCAAATCCTAACCATCTGACGCCGGAGTGTCAAGCGCTTCTCACCAGCGCAAACGATTTCGGTGTCGATCTGTGCAGATTCATGCGTCGACGCGCACCACTCGGCGCTCCCGCTGCCCCTTTCGCAGCACGAGCACGCGTCCTCCGATCATGTCGTTTTCGGTGATTCGGAGGTCGCCTTCGGCCAGGCGGCGGTCGTTCACATAGAGCCCGCCCTGCTTGATGAGGCGGTTCGCTTCGCCCTTCGACGCGACGAGACCGGCTCGAACGGCGAGCTCCGCCGCTGAAAGGCCCTCGGCCTGCAGCTCCTTACGCGCAATGGTCAGCGACGGCACGTCGTCGAACACCATGAGCACGTCCGCCGGATCCGCGTCCGAGAGCCGGCCGCCGAAGAGCACCGCCGTGGCGCGCTCGGTCCTGCCCAGTTCGGCGTCGCCATGGACGGTGCGCGTGATCGTACGCGCGAGTTCGCGCTGCGCGAAGCGTCTCTCCGGCGTGACCGCGTGCGCGGATTCGATCTCGGTGATCGCCGCAGCGTCGAGCATCGTGAACCACTTCAGATATGACACCACATCGCGATCGTCGGTATTGAGCCAGAACTGATAGAAACGGAACGGCGACGTGCGCGCGGCGTCGAGCCAGACCGTGCCGGCTTCGGTCTTGCCGAACTTCGTGCCGGCACTCGTCGTGACGAGTGGGAGCACGAGACCGTGCGCCTTCGCGCCGCGCACGCGCCGGATGAGATCGCAGCCCGCCACGATGTTGCCCCACTGGTCGCTGCCGCCGGCCTGCAGTGTGCAGCCGTAGCGGTCGTGCAGTACGAGATAGTCGTGCGCCTGGAGCAGCTGGTAGCTGAATTCGGTGAATGAGAGGCCATCCTCTGAGGCGAGTCGCCGCTTCACCGAGTCGCGCGCCATCATCGTCTGAATCGTGAAGTGCTTGCCGGTGTCGCGCAGGAATTCCAGCAGCGACAGCTGGCGCAGCCAGTCGGCGTTGTTCACCATTCGCGCGGCATTCGCGCGCGGGCCGAAGTCGAGGAATCGTTCGAGTTGCCGGTGAATGCCCGCGGCATTCTCTTCCACCTGCTCCACCGTGAGCAGCGCACGCTCGTTGACCTTGCCACTCGGATCGCCGATGAGGCCGGTACCGCCGCCGACAAGGGCGATCGGCGTGTGGCCGAACTGCTGCAGCCGCGCGAGGCTCATGATCGGCAGCAGCGAGCCCACGTGCAGGCTCGAGGCGGTGGGATCGAAGCCGATATAGGCGGTGACGGGGCCAGCGGCCAGTACGGCGTCGAGCCCTTCAGTGCGGTCGTAGAGCAGACCGCGCCAGCGGAGTTCATCGAGAACGTTCACGCGCATCACTATACCGCCCTGCCGCGCAGCCGCCGTGGCTGCGCTAACATGGCTCCTCGACGTGATGTCACACGACGGCTGGCGCCCGACGCGACGGGCGGCCCTGCAGGGCCTCATCGCCACCGGGGCGGGCCTTGCGGCGGGCCGCGTGGGCTACGGTGCGGCCTACGAGCGTCATCAGATTCGACTCGAGCAGTCGGAGCTGCGGGTGATCGGCCTGCCGCGTGCCCTTGATGGCCTGCGCGTGGGACTCATTACCGACGTCCACGTGAGCGCAACGGTGCCCGACGAGGATGTGCGGACTGCGGTGCGCCTGCTGACCGAGGCGCGGCCCGATCTCGTGGCACTCGGCGGCGACTACGTCACCGACCTCGACACGACGCGCGCCGTGCCGGCGGCCGAGATGCTCGCGCCGCTCGCGCAGGCGCCCATGGGGGCGCTGGCCGTACTCGGCAACCACGACGACGACCGCATCGTGCCGGCGGCACTGGTCTCGCGCGGCTTTACGGTGCTGAAGGACGCACGCACGAGGCTGACGATTCGCGGCGAATCCGTGGACGTCGCCGGTCTGCGCTACTGGACGCGTCGCGTGAGCGACATTGCCCGGGTACTGAACGGCGCCGGTCCCACCACGATTCTGCTGGCCCACGACCCGCGGCGGCTGAAGGAAGCGGCCTCGCTCGACGTACAGCTCGTGCTGGCGGGCCACACGCATGGCGGGCAGGTGGTGCTTCCGGGCCTGGGCGCGATTGCCGCCCGACGCTTTCCGGTGGTGGCGGGACCGGCAACCGAAGGAAACTGCACGCTCTTCGTGAGCCGCGGTGTCGGCACGGTGGTCGCACCCGTGCGCATCAACTGCCCGCCCGAGGTGTCAGTCCTGACGCTCCGGAGTTCGTCGGCGCTCTGAGCGGGGCCTGTCAGGCGTCGAGGAACCGGCGCCCGTCGAGGCGCCAGCCACCGTCGAGCACGCGGCCGACGGCCCATGGAAGCAAGCGGTGTTCCTCGACCAGGACGCGCGCCGCCAGCGTGTCGCGTGTATCTCCGGGCAGCACGGGCACGGCCGCCTGCGCCACGATCGGGCCGGCGTCGAGCTCTGGCGCGACGAGATGCACGGTGCACCCGGCCACCTTCACGCCGTGCGTCAGCGCCTGTCCTGGACCATCAAGGCCGGGGAAGGCCGGCAACAGAGACGGGTGGACGTTCAGCACCGGACCGTCGAAGACCTCGAGAAAACGCGCGGACAGCCGGCGCATGAAGCCCGCGAGACAGACGAGCTCGCAGCCTTTCGCGCTTAGCGCGCCCGCCAGGGCCTCGTCGTAGGCCTCCCGGCTCGGCCAGTCGCGGTGCGGCAGCACGAGTGTCTCGATGCCGGCAGCCGCCGCGCGGTCGAGTGCCGCCACGGCGGGCACGTTCGAGATGACCACGGCGATGACGGCCTTGAGCTCGCCCCGGCCAATGGCCTCGATGAGCGCCTGGAGGTTCGAGCCGCGGCCTGATACCAGCACGCCGATGCGGCGGGTCGTGCCCGCCTCAGGCATACACGACGCCCGGCGTTCCGGCGATGATCCGGCCGATGCGATGCGGCGTCTCGCCCACGCTCGCCAGCAGGCTTTCGGCGCGCGCGACTTCCGCCTCGGCGACAGCGATGACCAGGCCGACGCCCATGTTGAAGGCCCGGTACTGGTCGTCCAGCGCCACCTCGCCGGCCTCGGCCAGCCACGAGAAGAGCGGCAGCACGGGCCAGGAGCCGCGACGCACCTCCGCCGCCGTGCCGTCGGGCAGAACGCGCGGCAGGTTGTCGGTGAGGCCGCCGCCCGTGATGTGCGCCAGCCCCTTCACGACGCCAGCGGCCAGCAGCGGCTGGACGGCCCGCAGATAGGACTTATGGGGCCGCAGCAGTGCGGCGCCAACGGTTTCACCCAGAGCGGGGACCTCGCTATCGACCTTCAGACCCAGGCGCTCGAACACGATCTGCCGCGCCAGGGAATAGCCGTTGGTGTGGAGCCCCACGGACGGCAGTGCGAGCAGGACATCACCCTCCACGAGGTGCTTGCCGTCCACGAGCTTCGCCCGCTCGACGGCGCCGACGATGAAGCCGGCCACGTCGTACTCGCCGTCGGCATAGAAACCGGGCATCTCCGCGGTTTCGCCGCCGAGCAGCGCGCAGCCGTTCTCGCGGCAGGCGGCGGCGAGGCCCGTCACGATCTGCTCGGCCACGTCCGGCGAGAGACGTCCGGTGGCCAGGTAGTCGAGGAAGAAGAGCGGCGTGGCCCCCTGCACGAGAATATCGTTCACGCAGTGGTTCACGAGATCGCGGCCGATCGTGTCGTGCACGCCGGCCATGAACGCGACTTTCAGCTTCGTGCCGACACCATCGGCGCTCGAGACGAGCACCGGATCGGTCCACCCCCCGGACGCCATCGAGAACAGCCCGCCGAACGAGCCGATCTCGGACAGCACACCCGGTGTGAACGTGCCCCGCGCGATCGATTTGATCCGGCGGACGGTTTCGTTGCCGGCGTCGATGTCGACCCCGGCCGCCTTGTAGCTCGTGCCGCTCATGCCACCGGCTCCGCCTGAGGAACGCTCGCCGCCGCCGCGGCGCCCTTGCCGTCGAGCTTGAGCGTGAGCTGCAGATACGCCGCCTGGTCGCGCGGGAACGCCACCGGGTACTTCCCGGTATAGCAGGACGTGCAGTAGCGACCGCTGTCGGGCGTCACCGCCGAGAGCAGTCCTTCGAGACTGAGATACGCCACCGAGTCGGCATCCAGGTACTTCCGGATCTCCTCGAGCGTGTGCGTGGCGGCGATGAGCTCGCTGCGCTGCGGCGTGTCGACGCCGTAGAAACACGGGGAGATCGTCGGCGGACAGCTGATCCGCACGTGGACCTCCGCCGCGCCGGCCGCCCGCACCATCTTGACGATCTTGCGGCTGGTCGTGCCGCGCACGATCGAGTCGTCGATCAGCACGACGCGCTGGCCCTTGAGCAGGCTGCGTACCGGGTTCAGCTTCACCTTCACGCCGAAGTGGCGGATGGACTGCGCCGGCTCGATGAACGTCCGGCCCACGTAGTGATTGCGGATGAGGCCCATCCGCATCGGAATGCCCGACTGCTCGGCGTAGCCGATGGCCGCGCACACGCCGGAGTCCGGAATCGGCACGATGACGTCCGCCGGCACGCCGGTTTCGCGCGCCAGTTGACGGCCGAGGTTCGTGCGCACGTCGCTCACGCTCCTGCCGAACACCTCGCTGTCGGGCCGCGCAAAGTACACGTGCTCGAAGATGCAGTGCGCCGAGGGCGCTGGCGGAAACGGCCGCACCGATTTCGGGCCGTCGGGGCCGAGAATCAGCACTTCGCCGGGCTCGACGTCGCGGACAAAGGTCGCACCCACGAGATCCATGGCGCACGTCTCGGAGCAGACGACCCAGCCATCGCCCAGCCGGCCGAGCGCCAGCGGCCGGAAGCCGTGCGGGTCGCGCACCGCGACCAGGCGGTCCTTGGTGATGAAGGCGAACGAAAACGCGCCCGTGAGCCTGGCCACGGATTCGACGATGGCGTCGTCGACGGCCGGGGCCTGCGATCGCGCGAACAGGTGCAGCGCCACTTCGGTGTCGCTGCTGGTCTGGAAGATCGAGCCCTGACGCACCAGCTCGTCGCGAATTTCCCGCGCGTTGACGATGTTGCCGTTGTGGCAGATGCCGACCTGACCGTGCACGCAGTCGATGAGCAGCGGTTGCGCGTTGGCCACCGTGCTCTCGCCGGCCGTCGAATAGCGCGTGTGGCCGATGGCGATGTGGCCCGGCAGCGTGGCCAGCGCCGGCTGGGTGAAGATCTCAGCCACGTAGCCCATCTGGCGGAGCGCGCGGATGCGTACGCCGTCAGCCACCGCGATGCCGGCGCTCTCCTGGCCGCGGTGCTGAAGGGCGTAGAGCCCGAGATAGGCCATGTTGGCCGCCTCGGGGTGCCCGTAGATGCCGAAGACGCCGCATTCCTCGTGAAGCTTGTCGAACATCGCGAGTCCCCGTTGTCACCGACTCTGTAGGCGGAACCGCGGCCTCATGCCACGCCCGCCGCCGACTGCATCCGCCGTCCGATCGCCGTCGCCCACATGTCGTCCGCCGCCGCCACCGGCACGCGCACCGCGGTCGCCCCATCCACGTCGATGCGGATGTCGCTGCCGCCGGTGCGGCCGATGACCTGCGCCGGCACACCCGCTGCCGCGGCCGCGCTGAGCACCTGCGCCACGTGGCCGTCGGCCACGGAGACCACGACACGCGACGCGCTCTCGCCGAACAGCGTGGCGGCCTCGACGAACGGCGCCGGCACTGTCTTCACGCCGTCGAGCGCCACTTCCACGCCGATGGAGGCGCCGAACGTGCACTCGGCCAGCGTGATCGCGAGCCCGCCATCGGAGCAGTCGTGCGCCGACTGCACGAGCCCGTCGCGCACGAGACTCACGACGAGGGTCTGCAGGGCGCGTTCGGCCACCAGGTCGAGTGCCGGCGGTTCGCCCTGCACGAGGTCGAGCAGGCGGGCCAGATACTCCGAGCCGCCGAATTCGCCGCGGTTCTCGCCGAACACGACCACGGCCGCGCCGGCCGACTGGAACATCCGGGTGACCGTCTGCGACGCGTCGGCCAGCAGACCGACGACACCGAGCACCGGTGTGGGATAGATCGCCCGGCCCTCGGTTTCGTTGTAGAGGCTGACGTTGCCGCCCGTGATCGGGACATCGAGCGCGCGGCAGGCGTCGCCGATGCCGCGGACGGCCTCGCCGAACTGCCACATGATTTCGGGCCGCTCGGGATTGCCGAAGTTCAGGTTGTTCGTGCCGCCGATGGGCTCCGCGCCCACGCAGGCGACGTTGCGCGACGCCTCGGCCACCGCCAGCATGGCGCCGCGATACGGATCGAGGTAGCAGTGGCGCCCGTTGCCGTCGACCGACACGGCCAGCCCCTGGGTGGCGCCCTTGATGCGCACGACACCGGCGGCGGTGCCGGGCTGGGCGATGGTGTTGGTGCCGACGCTGTGGTCGAACTGGTTGAACGCCCAGCGCTTGCTCGCGATGATGGGCGAGGCCAGCAGCGCCTCGAAGGCGGCCTGCGACGTGCCCGGAGGCGAGAGCGGCGCCAGATCGAGCTGCTGCACGGCGGTCTGCCACGACGGGCGGGCCATCGGGCGCCGGTACACGGGACCTTCGTCGGTGAGGGCCTTGGTGGGCACGTCTGCCACGAGCGTGCCGTGGTGGAAGAGACGCACACGGTCGGACGCCGTGACGTGGCCGATGCGCACGGCGTGCAGGTCCCACTTCTCGAACACCGCCTCGACCTCGCGTTCGCGCCCGGCCTTGGCCACGAGCAGCATGCGCTCCTGCGACTCCGAGAGCATGATCTCGTAGGGCGTCATGCCGGTTTCGCGCTGCGGCACGAGCGAGACCTCGACGTCCATGCCGCAGTTGCCGCGCGAGCTCATTTCCGACGTGGCGCAGGAGAGCCCTGCGGCGCCCATGTCCTGGATGCCCACGAGCGCGTCGGTCTTCATGACCTCGAGGCAGGCCTCCATGAGAAGCTTTTCCATGAAGGGGTCGCCCACCTGCACGGCCGGCCGCTTCTCCGCCGACGACTCGTCGAACTCGGCCGAGGCCATCGTGGCGCCGTGGATGCCGTCGCGGCCCGTGCGCGCGCCCACGTAATACACGGGGTTGCCCACACCGCTCGCCTGCCCCTTGATGATCTCGTCGTGCCTGGCAAGCCCCAGACACAGGACGTTCACCAGGGGATTCCCGGCATATATCGCGTCGAACACGATCTCGCCGCCGATGGTCGGAATGCCGATGCTGTTGCCGTAGCCGCCGATGCCGGCGACCACACCCGAGAAGATGCGGCGGGCCAGCGGCGTCTCGAGCGAACCGAAGCGCAGGGCGTTCAGCAGCGCGATCGGACGCGCGCCCATCGTGAAGATGTCGCGGATGATGCCGCCCACGCCGGTGGCCGCGCCCTGATAGGGCTCGATGAACGACGGGTGGTTGTGCGATTCGATCTTGAAGACGGCGGCCAGCCCGTCGCCGATGTCGACGGCGCCGGCGTTCTCCCCCGGGCCCTGGACGACGCGCGGGCCCGTCGTGGGCAGCGTCTTCAGGTGCACGCGGGAGCTCTTGTAGCTGCAGTGCTCCGACCACATCACCGAGAACAGCCCCAGTTCCAGCATGTTCGGTTCGCGGCCGAGCAGCTCCTGGATACGGGCGTACTCGCCCTCGGTGACACCGTGCTGTTCGAGAACCTTGCGATCGATCACGCTCATGACTGGGAGGCTGCCCGCAGGAAGTAGATGCCAATCGCACCGTCGATGACGGCGGCCACGGCCACACCGGCCGAGACCCAGCCACGGATGGCGCCGTCGAACGGCAGCACCCCCGCGTAGGCAAGGGCCGCCAGGGTCGCCATGGCGATGGCCGACCCGAGCATCGCCATGCCGATAGCGCGCGAGGTGCCGGCGCGGGCGGACGGTGCCGGACGGGGCGCGCCGCTCATGCCAGGGACCGTCCGCCGGCAACGCCGGCAGCGAACGCCTGCACCATCGAGTCGAGCACGATGCGCCCATCGGCGCTGCCGAGCGACGGCTCGCAGGCCCGCTCGGGATGCGGCATCAGGCCGACCACGTTGCGGCGCGCATTGCAGATGCCGGCGATGTTGTTGATGGATCCGTTGGGGTTGCCCGCCGCCGAGGCCTGGCCGGCCTCGTCCACGTAACGGAACACCACCTGCCGTTCGCGCTCGAGCGCCTCGATCACGGCCGGCTCGGCGAAGTAGTTGCCTTCGCCATGCGCAATCGGCATGCGCAACACCTGGCCGGCGGTGCAGGCGCTAGTGAACGGCGTGTCCGTGGCGTCGACGCGCACGGGCACCATCTTCGAGACGAACTTGATGCCGCGGTTGCGGACCATGGCGCCCGGCAGCAGGCCCGCTTCGAGCAGCACCTGGAAGCCGTTGCAGATGCCGAGCACCGGCCCGCCGCGCTCGGCGAAGGCACTGACCGCCGCCATGACCGGCGAGAACTTCGCGATGGCGCCGGTGCGCAGGTAGTCGCCGTGCGCGAAACCGCCGGGCAGGATCACGGCGTCGGCGCCGCCGAGGCTCGTGTCCTTGTGCCACACGAGCGAGGCCTGCGCGCCCACGACGACACTCGCCGCGTGGAAGGCGTCGTAGTCGGAGTTCGACCCGGGGAAGACGATGACCGCGAACGTCACAGCACTTCGACCCGGTAACTCTCGATGACCGGATTGGCGAGCAGCGTCGCCGCCATCTCGGCCACGCGGGCCTCGGCGGAGGCGCGGTCGTCGCCTTCGAGTTCGACTTCGAAGAACTTACCCTGCCGCACGTCGAGCACGTCGCCGTAGCCCAGCGTGTGCAGGGCTTCGGCGACGACACGGCCCTGCGGGTCGAACACCGACGGCTTCAGGGTCACATACACTCGCGCTCGCATCGTCGTTCCGTTCCTTCTACGCGGCGGGGGCGGCGAAGACCCGCGCGAAGATCGCGTCCACGTTCCGCAACTGTTCATCGAGATCGAACGCCCGATCGATCTCGCGCGCGCCGAGCACGCGCATCACATCCGCATCGGCCAGCAGCAGCGCCTTGAAGTCCAGGCGCTCGTGGAACGACCGCATGGCATTGCGCTGCACCCATTCGTAGGCCTGCTCGCGCGAGATGTCGCGGCGGGCCAGTTCCAGCAGTACCTGTCCGGAGAACACCACGCCTCGCGAGCGCTCGAGGTTCTCGCGCATCCGGTCAGCGTAGACCACCATGCCGCTCACGATGCGGGTGAAACGCCGCAGCATGTGGTCGAGGGCGATGAAGCTGTCGGGTAGAATCACGCGCTCGACCGAGGAATGCGAGATGTCGCGCTCGTGCCAGAGCGCCACGTTCTCGAAGGCGGCAGCGGCGTTGGCGCGCAGCAGGCGGGCCAGGCCGACGATCTGTTCGCAGCCGATCGGGTTGCGCTTGTGCGGCATCGCCGACGAGCCCTTCTGGCCCTTGGCGAACGGCTCCTCGACTTCGCCGATCTCCGTCTTCTGCAGGCCGCGGACCTCGAGCGCGAAGGTCTCGAGTGATGCACCGGCGATGGCGAGCGCCGACATCAGCTCGGCGTGACGATCGCGCTGGATGACCTGGGTCGAAATCGGCGCCGGCTCGAGGCCGAGGCGGCGGCAGACGTCGGCTTCGATCGTCGGGTCGAGGTGGGCGAAGGTGCCGACGGCGCCGGAAATCTGGCCGACGGCGATGGCCTCCCGCGCCCGCGTCACGCGACCGATGTCGCGGCCGAGTTGGTCGTACCACAGCGCGAGCTTGAGGCCGAAGGTCATCGGCTCGGCATGCACGCCGTGGGTGCGCCCGATCATCGGCGTGCGGCGGTGTTCCTCGGCGCGGCCGCGAATAGCCTCGCGCAGGCCGCCGAGCAGCTTCAGGATAAGGTCTGTGGCCTCGACCATCTGGAGCGCCTGGGCCGTGTCGACGACGTCCGACGAGGTCAGGCCGAAGTGCAGCCAGCGCGCCGACGGCCCGACGTGCTCGGCGACCGAGGTCGTGAAGGC
Organism: Vicinamibacterales bacterium; assembly: GCA_044347565.1. Lineage (GTDB taxonomy): Bacteria > Acidobacteriota > Vicinamibacteria > Vicinamibacterales > UBA2999 > CADEFD01. The sequence continues at coordinate 11,327 of JBIKUN010000014.1, forward strand.
GATGACGTCGTGCTGCGTCGTCCTCTCGATTTCCTCGATGCGGGCGATGTCGAAGCGGGCCTTCGCGCGGAGCTCGCGGGCGGCATCGACCGGCACGATGCCCACCGCCGCCATCGCGTCGGCCGCGGCGAGTTCCACGGCCAGCCACGTCTCGTAGCGCCGTTCTTCCGTCCAGATGCGCCCCATTTCGGGGTTCGTGTAACGCCGGATCATGCGAGAGCCAGTTGTTCCGCCTCGATGGTGGCGGGCGTGCCGCCGCCGAGCACCGTGAGGCTGAGGGTGCCCGTGGGAAAGAGCCGCTGGGCGACGCGCGCGACGTCCGCGTCGGTGACGGCATCGATGGCGACCAGCATGTCGTCGAGCGACTCGCCGGTGTCTCCGTAGATCTCCTGCCGGGCGAGATGCGTCATTCGGCTCGACGTGCTTTCGAGGCCGAGCATGAGGCTGCCCTTCAGATGGTCTTTCGCGCGCCGAAGCTCGCCGGCCACGAGCGGCTCGGCTTTCAGTCGGCGCACCTCACCCATCACGACGTCCACGAGCTCGCCCACGGCATCGTTGGCGCAGCCGGCGTAGATGGTGACGGCACCGGTGTCGCGATACGTGCTCAGGCTCGAGAACACCGAGTAGGCCAGGCCGCGCTTCTCACGCACGTTCTGGAACAGCCGCGAACTCATCGAACCGCCGAGCATCGTGTTGAGTGCGTAGGCCGCGTAGCGGTCGGCGTCGCCGTGCGACAGACCAGGTCCGCCGAGACAGACATGGCTTTGCTCCAGGTCCTTGGTCCGCACGATCACCTCGGCGGCCGGCGCGGGCAGCGATTCGGCAATCGGCGCGCCGGTCAGGCCCGCCTTCGCGAACGCCGCGGCCACGAGATCCCGCACGCGGTCGTGCTCCAGGTTCCCGACGGCTGCCACAATGAAGTTCGGCGCGATGTAGGTGTCGTGGAAGTAGTCGCGCAGGGCGGCGCGCGAAAGCGCCGAGACCGTGTCGGGCTCGCCGAGAATCGGCCGGCCGAGCGGGTGCCCAGGCCACATCGCGCCGGCGAAGATCTCGTGCACGAGGTCGTCGGGCGTGTCCTCGACCATCTTGATTTCCTCGAGCACGACCTTCTTTTCGCGCTCGATCTCGGCGGCGTCGAAGGCCGGCGAGGTCACGAGATCGGAGAGCACGTCGACGGCCAGCGGCAGATGCTCATCGAGCACCTTGATGAAATAGCCGGCGTACTCCTTGGACGTGAACGCGTCGAGGTGGCCGCCGATCGAATCGATCTGCTGGGCGAGGTCTTCGGCCGAGCGCGTCGCGGTGCCCTTGAAGAGCATGTGCTCGACGAAATGGGCGATGCCTTCGTGGACGCGCGGCTCGTGGCGCGATCCCCGCGTGAGCCACACGCCGATGCTCACGGAACGCACATGCGGCATGCGTTCGGTGACCAGGCGAAGTCCGTTGGGCAGGACCTCACGTCGGATGGCGGCGTCGGGCACGATGGCGGGCAGACCTCTCGGGCCTTGGGAGGCCCCTAAAGCATTGACTGGAAAGGAATTAGCTCCAATCATATCACGCACACCCACGGCGCGCAAGCATGAGCCGCGGGCGGATCGGCACCGGCCGCGGATGTTACTATCGAGGTCCGCGCAAGTCGCAGAAAGCGCGTGAGATACCCGTGCAACGCGACGCCCCGACCGACCTCGCCGAACTGAACCTCGCCGACCTCGAGGCGTGGATTGTCGCGCGCGGCCTGCCCCGCTTCCGCGCAAAGCAGGTCTACGCGTGGGTCTGGAAGCGCGGCGCGACCAGCTACGACGAAATGAGCGACCTCGGCCGCGACCTGCGGGCCACGCTCGCCGCCGAGCTGCCCTTCACGACGCCGGCCATCGTGCGGCAGGACCTGTCGGAAGACGGCACCCGCAAACTCGTACTGGCCTTCGCCGATCGGCGCCAGATTGAGTGCGTCTACATCCCTGACACGCCGTCACAGACCTTCTGCGTCTCGACGCAGGTTGGCTGCGCCATGGGGTGCGCCTTCTGCCTCACCGGCAAGATGGGCCTCGTGCGCCACCTGACGGCCGGCGAAGTCGCCGCCCAGGTGCGCGTGCTGGCGCGGGTGACGGGGTTGCTCGACTCGGCCTTCAACATCGTGCTCATGGGTATGGGCGAGCCGCTGCACAACTACGACGCCACCATGAAGGCTCTGGCGCTGCTGAACGAGCGGCACGGTCTGGCGCTGCCGCCGAAACGCGTGACGCTCTCGACGGTCGGCCTCGTGCCGATGCTCGACAAGCTCGGCGCCGAGCCACTCATGCCGAACCTGGCCGTCTCGCTGCACGCCACCACGCAGGAGCAGCGCATGGCGATCGTGCCGCCTACCGGCAAGTACGGCCTGCAGGCGATCATCGATGCCTGCCGGCGCTTTCCGCTCGCCAAACGCAGCCGCATCACCTTCGAGTATGTGATGCTCGACGGCGTGAACGACACCGTGGCCGACGCCCGCCGCCTCGTGCGCCTGCTCGACGGCATCAAGGCAAAGGTCAACCTGATTCCCCTGAACGCCGCGCCCGGCATTCCCTTCGACCGCCCGTCCGACAGCCGCGTCGACGCGTTCGCCCGCGTGCTGGCCGAGCGCGGCATGACGGTGTCGGTGCGCAAGAGCCGCGGCCGCGACATCCGGGCCGCGTGCGGCCAGCTCATCGTGGAGGGTGGCCGTGTGAAAAGCGCCGCCCAGTCCCTCGCCGCCGCCCTCTGACTGTCCCGCGTGCCCATGCTCCGATCGCTTCGCCTCTTCACGTTCGTGGTCCTCACCTCGTGCGGCCTCGGCTGCGCCAGCGAGGCGCGCAGCGCACAGGAACTGCTGAGGCAGGCCGCGCGCGAAACCGATCTGCAGGCACGAAGCGCCCTGGTCGAACGATTCCTCGAGGTCCGTGGCGGCAATCCGGTCGTGGATCAGAACGCGCGCCTGACGTTCTTCGTGAAGGACGACCCCACGGGCCGCATCCCGCGTGTCGTCGGGGACTTCAACAACTGGGCGACGACGCCACAGGGGTACGACCCGAAAGCCGGCACGCCCATCCGCATCGAGGGCACGCCGTGGTCGTATGTCGAGACCACCGCCTTCACGAACGCCCGGCTCGAATACGTGTTCCTCTACGAGAAGAACACGGCGCCCGACCCGCGCAACACGCGGAAGATCCGCACGTTCTCGGGCGAGCGCTCCGAGATCCGGATGCCCTTCTTCCTGCGACATCCCGAAGTCGAGGGGCCCGCGCCGGACGTAAAGGGCACGATCACGGAGCAGGCCTTCGAGAGCCGCGCGCTCAAGGCCTCGCGCCGGGTGTGGACCTACCTCCCCGCTGGCTACGAGACCTCACAGGACATCTACCCCACGGTCTACTTCCTCGACGGCGGCAACTACACCGACTGGATGGCGGTGCCCGCCGTGCTCGACCGGCTGATCGCGGCAAAGACGATTCCGCCGATCATCGCCGTGTTCGTCGAACCAGGGAGCCGGCAGGAGGAATACTCGCGCAATCCGGCATGGCGGGCGTTCGTCGCCACCGAACTCGTGCCCTCGATCGACGCGAAGCTCCGCACGTTCCCGGCCCCCGAGCAGCGCCTCATCTTCGGTAGTTCCCTCGGTGGCTACGGCGCGGTCGACCTGGCGGTCGAATACCCGGGAGTGTTCGGCCTCTGCGCCTCGCTCGCGCCGCCGGCGCAGGCCGCGACGCTCATCACCAATCAGGCCCAGGGCCAGCGCGCCATCCACGGCGTGCGCTTCTTCGTGCTCGGCGCCGTCTACGACACCGACGTGAAAGGCGCGCGGACCCTGCGCACGGCGCTGGCGGAAGCCTCGGCCGACGTGAAGTACGAAGAAGTGCCCGAGGGGCACGCCGCTGAAACGTTCCGCACGCACATCGACAACGCCCTGAAGGCGCTGCTCCCGGCCCCGCTGTCGTAGGCGCGCGGACGGCGCGGTCAGCCGAACGAGACAGTGGCGTCTGGCGGCGGCACGACGACGTCGATCCACTCGTTGCGCGCGCGGCCCGCCGGCACCGGCACCCGCAGGTAGTTGTCGGTCACGGCGGTACGGCCATCGTCGATGGTCAGGGCCGGACGCACACGCCCGGTCTGCGCGGCGCGGAACCGCATGGAAAGCGTGCGCGACACGTCACGCAGCCGCTGCGCGCGCGCCTTCACCACCGAGCCGTGCACCTTGCCCGGCAGCGTTTCCGCCTCGGTGCCAGGCCGGTCCGAATACGGAAAGACGTGCAGGTGCGTGAGCGGCGACGTCTCGAGATATGTGGCGAGCGTGTCGGCCTGCGCGTCGCTCTCGCCCGGAAACCCGACGATGAGATCCGAGCCGATGGCAGCGTCGGGCAGGCGCCCGCGCACGCTCTCGACGAGCGAGGCGTAGCGTTCGATCGTGTAGGGCCGGCGCATCGCCGCCAGCAGATCGTTGGCGGCATGCTGCAGCGGCAGATGCAGGTGCGCGGCGAAGCGGCCCGGATGCCCGGCGATGACGTCGAGCACCGCGGCGGTGCAGTCCATCGGTTCGAGCGAGCTGACTCGGACACGGAACGCGCCGGGCTCTACCGCGAGCGCCTGAAGCAGATCGACGAGCGCGCGCGGCGCGGCGAGATCGCGCCCCCAGGCGCCCAGATGCACCCCGGTCAGCGCTGTTTCCTTGTAGCCGGCCTCCAGCACGCGGCGCAGTTCGCCGAGCACGTCGTCGAGCGTCCGGCTGCGGCTCGTCCCGCGAGTCTTCGGGATGATGCAGTAGCTGCAGGGCTCGTCGCACCCGGTCTGCGCCCGCAGCGTCCACGCCGTGCGGCCCATCAGCCCGGGACCAGGCAGACGGCCGCAGGGGCCATCCGCGGACGGGAGTTCCAGCAGCGGCAGCAGCGTCCCGGCCAGCGTGGCCTTTGCGGTGTTCGGCACGACCGCCGTCACCCCGGGGAGGCCCGCCACGTCATCGGCGGCTCGCGACGCGAAGCACCCCGTCACGACGATGCGCGCGCCGGGATTCTCGCGGTGGATGCGGCGAATCGTCTGCCGCGCGCCCTGGTCGGCGCTCGCGGTCACCGAGCAGGTGTTCACGAGCACCACGTCGGCCTGCTCGCTCGAGACCGCAGTGGCCCCGGCCGCCGAGAGCGCTGCTTCGACGCCCAGGGAATCGGCCTGGTTCACGCGGCACCCGAAGGTGACGACGGCGTACTTCACGACCGGACGGCGGCGAGCGCGCGGGCGCCGATATCGGTGCGGTACTGCATGCCGCGGAAGCGGATCCGGCGCACGGCCTCATAGGCGGCGGCGATGGCCTCCGCATAGTGCGGCGCGCGGCTGACCACGGTGAGCACGCGGCCGCCGCTCACGACGAGCGCGCCGTCGCGCGCTGCCACACCGGCAAACCGCACGTCCACGGCCGGACACTCCGCCCGCACCCGATCGAGCCCGTCGATGGCGTGACCGGTGTCGAGCGTGCCGGGATACCCTCCGGCCGCCAGCACCACGCCCACCGCAGTGTCACCGCTGAATCGTAGTTCCGCCGGCAACGGTTCGCCGCCGGCCGCGCGCGCCAGCACCGGGGCGAGCGGCTCGGCAAGCAGCGGCAGCACGACCTGGGCTTCGGGATCGCCGAAGCGGCAGTTGAATTCGATCACCTTCGGCCCCTCGGCGGTCAGCATCACGCCGCAGTAGAGGAAGCCGGTGAACGGCGCGCCTTCGGCCGCCATGCCTCTCAGCACCGGCCGCACGATCTCGCGCTCGATGCGCGCGCGGAGGGTGTCGTCGACGAGCACGCTCGGCGAGAAGGCGCCCATCCCGCCGGTGTTCGGCCCTTCGTCCCCGTCGAGCAGGCGCTTGTGGTCCTGCGCGGTGCCACAGGCCACGAAGTGCTCGCCGGCCGCGATGACGAAATAGGAGAGCTCGGGCCCGACGAGGCACTCCTCGAGCACGACGCGGGCGCCGGCGGCGCCGAACCCGCCATCGATCATCGCCAGCCGCACCGCCGCCTCGGCCGCGGCGCGATCGGGCGCGATGACGACGCCTTTACCGGCGGCCAGACCATCGGCCTTCACCACGACGGGCCAGCCGAGAGAGCCCGCCGCCAGTGCGGCCATGGCGTCGGCGGCGCTGTCACAGACGAGGGCGCGCGCGGTGGGCACGCCGTGGCGCGCCATCAGGTCCTTCGCAAAGGCCTTGCTGGTCTCGATCTGCGCGGCAGCCCGTGTCGGGCCAAAGATCGAGCGGCCGGCGGCGAGGAATTGATCGGCAACGCCCGCCGCGAGCGGCGCCTCGGGACCGATGACGGTCAGATCCACCCGTTCGGCCTCGGCCAGCGCGAGCAGCGCCGCGGGATTGGTGGCGTCGAGGGGCGCGACGCGGAAGTCGCGCGCGATGCCGGGATTGCCGGGCGCGCAGACCACCGACGCGCCGCCCCGTTCCAAGACCGCCGCGAGGGCGTGTTCGCGGGCACCGGCGCCAACGACGAGCAGCTTCATGCCTGCATCCGACCTGTTTTCAGTGAGTTGCGGGAGACATGCGCAATCGTGCGCAGTGGCGATTTGCCCAGGCGGGAGGGCAATTTCGTGTGATAGCCTAGCATACCCACTTGGGTAGCCTCAGGGGCTGCCGGGAACGCCATAAAGGAGGGGAGGTGAATTCGAGATGGCCGAGGTGAAGATCCAGGAAGGCGAGTCCATCGAGTCTGCCCTGCGCCGCTTCAAGCGCAAGGTTCAGCAGGAGGACATCATCAAGGACATCAAGAAGCACTCCTTCTACCTCAAGCCGGGCGACAAGCGCCGGGCAAAGCAGGCGCTGGCGCGAAAGCGCAACCGGAAGAAGCAGCGTCGCGAGGCGGAGTAGTTTCGTGTCCCGGGCGGTCGATTGTACAGTTCTTTCGTTGACGCACTCGACGGTTCGTGGGTAACATTCGGGCCCTTGAACACAGCCTAAACGCCTTGTGTTCAGGGGCTTCACCATTTTTGGACAGCCCCCGCCACCCCCCCGGGTCGCGGGCTCACGTTGGCAGAGAGGATCACCGGCATGGAAATCGCCGAACGCAAGGTCAGCGACGTCACGATTCTGGATCTCACGGGCAAGTTGACGCTCGGCGAGGGCGACGAGTCTCTACGGCAGGCCATCAGCGCCCTGCTCGCTGCGGGCAACAAGAAGATCGTCCTCAACCTCGGGGGCGTGCCGTACATCGATTCGGCCGGCCTTGGCGAAGTCGTGCGCACCCACACGACTGTCAGCAAGCAGGGCGGCAGCCTGAAGCTCCTCAACCTGACGAAGCGGATCGAAGATCTGCTCGCGATCACGAAGCTGCTGACGGTGTTCGATACGTACGACTCGGAAGCCGACGCCATCAAGAGCTTCTCGGCGTAGCAGCCTGCTGCTGTCGCGCTCCATGGCGCGCCCAACCTACCCGGATCTCGAGATGCGAGACGCCGGAACAACGCGAGCGAAAGACCGGTCCACGCTGCGCCGCCTGATTACGTCTCTCAGGCCGCAGCAGTGGACCAAGAATCTGTTCGTCCTCGCGGCCCTGCCCTTCGGCCTCAAGCTGTTTGACCCCGCCGCCGTTACCATGGCGCTGGCGGCAGCCGTCGTGTTCTGCGCGCTGTCGGGCGTCGTCTATCTCGTCAACGACCTGTACGACCGCGAGAATGATCGGCTGCATCCCACGAAGCGCCTGCGGCCGATTGCAGCCGGCACCCTCGCACCCGGCACTGCGGCCGCCTGGGCGGGAATCATCGCCGTGGCGGCGCTCGCCGCCGCGTTCTGGATCGGCCCGGTGTTCGCCGCGGCCGCCGCCGCCTATCTCGTCCTGTTCGCCCTCTATTCCCGCTGGCTGAAGCACCTGGTCATCATCGACGTGCTGTCGATCGCCATCGGCTTCGTGCTGCGCACGTATGCCGGCGCCGTCGCGATCGCCGTGCCGGTGAGCGACTGGCTGCTCGTCTGCACGGTGCTGCTGGCGCTCTTCCTCGGCCTCAGCAAGCGCCGCCACGAAATCACCCTGCTCACCGACGGCGCCAGCGGGCACCGGCGCATCCTCGACGATTACAACCCGTACCTTCTCGACCAGATGATTGGCGTCGTCACGGCCTCCACGCTGATGGCGTACATCATCTATTGCACGAGTCCGGATACAGTTGAGCGGTTCGGCACCCACAACCTGGTGCTGACCATTCCTTTCCCGATCTATGGCATCCTGCGGTACCTGTATCTGGTGCACCGCCGGGACGGCGGGGGCAACCCGTCGGAGCTGCTGATCACGGATCGCCCGCTGCTCATCTGCGTCGGACTCTGGGGCCTCGTGACCGCATCGGTCATCTACCGGCCTTTCGGAATCTGAGCGCAGCCCATGAGCAGGAGCAAGGTCGCCATCCTCCGGACGTCGCCCGCGACGGTCATCCGCGATCACCATCGCCTGATGAATCTGGCCGGGTACCAGGACGTGCTGCCGAAGGACGCCGAGACGGCCCTCAAGATCAACATCTCGTGGCATTTCTTCTTCCCGGGTTGCTCGACGACGCCCTGGCAGCTCGACGGCGTCATCCGGGCGATGGCGGCCGATGGCTACAGCAAGGACCTCCTCCATGCCTGCCATAACCGCACGGTGGTGATCGACGCCCACCTCGGCGAGCGTGAGAACAAGCAGGTCAACGTGGTCGAGGCGCATGGACTGAAGAACGTCCACCTCTACGAAGGCGACGAAGACTGGATCAACATCCGCGACGCCGTCGGCGACCTTACGAAGCAGTTCCTCTGCCTGAACGACGTCTACCCGGACGGGTTCATGATTCCGCGCCGGTTCATCGGCGAGAACATCATCCACCTGCCCACCGTGAAGACGCATGTCTTCACGACGACCACGGGCGCGATGAAGAACGCGTTCGGCGGCCTGCTGAACGAAAAGCGGCACTGGACCCATCCGGTCATCCACGAGACGCTCGTCGACCTGCTGATGATCCAGAAGAAGATTCACCGCGGCGTGTTCGCGGTGATGGATGGCACGTTCGCGGGCGACGGCCCCGGCCCCCGCTGCATGGTGCCGCACGTGAAGAACGTCATCCTGGCGAGCGCCGACCAGGTGGCCATCGACGCGGTGGCCGCCAGGCTGATGGGGATGGATCCGCTGTCCATCAAGTTCATCCGCCTGGCGCACGACCTCGGCCTGGGCTGCGGCGACCCCCGCGACATCGAGATCGTCGGCGATGTCGACGCCGCGAACGAGAACTGGCACTTCGACGGGCCCTTCCGCGAGATGACGTTTGCCTCGCGGATGCAGCACAAGATCTACTGGGGGCCGCTGCGCAAGCCGATCGAATGGTCGCTCAAGACCGTGCTGGCGCCGTGGGCCTACATCGCCAGCGTGCTCTACCACGACAGCTTCTGGTATCCGCTCAACGCCGACCGTAACATGCGCGAGGCGCTGAACTCACCTTGGGGACGGCTCTTCCAGAACTGGGAGACGCTCACCCCCGACGCCAATGGTTTCCCCACGGTGGGCAGCGCGCCCGCTGTCGCGCCGCGCCTCGGCAGGCGCGCGCTCGGCCAGTCCGTGGGCATCCTCGGCACGTGTATCAAGGAAGCGCCGGAGTTCGCCAGCCGCCGGCGCCACTCGACACACGGGTCCAAGGCCTGAGGTCCATCACATGTCCGATTTCCACGTGCGTTCCGATTCGGTCGACGTCGAGCAGATCATGGAGCAGATCCGCCGGCGGGTCCGCGACAAGCGCGGCGTCGACTACACCGAGGAGCAGATCCGCGAACTGGCGGCCGTGCGCCTCGAAAAGTTCCTCGATCCGAAGAACCTTCGCTCGGATCTGCTCGAGCAGTTCCGCAAGAGCCGGCCGGCCGAGGATTCGACGCTGCCGCCCATCGACTCGCCCTACGAGTTCGAGGACAGCACGCTCTACGACACGCACCGGGGCCTGTTGCGCACGATGCGGCGGCTGCTCAACCCGCTGCTGAAGCTGTTCTTCAACCCGAACACGATCGTCCACGCCCTGCACCAGCAGGCGGATCTGAACAAGCACTTCGCCCGCACGATGGCGCAGGCGCGGATCGACCGGGCCGCCTGGAACTCGCTCTACTACGAGGTGCTCCACAACCTCGTGCTCGAGACGACGCGCGCCGGCATCGAGATCAAGAACCTGAAGATGCGGGTCGAGGCGCTGTCGAGCCGCCTCGACTTCTCGGAACGCCGCGTGCGCGCGCTCGAGGGCGTGGTGCAGTACCGGCCGGAAGCCGTGGCCCCGCGCGAGCGGCGGCCCGAGGCGCCGGTGCAGCAGGCCGGCAGTGTCGAGCCCGCGGGCGTGCCCGGCACGGGGGCCGGCGGCGGCACGGCTGATGGCGGCCCGGGCGGCGACGGCCGACGGCGGCGGCGGCGGCGGCGCGGACGGCGTGGTCCGGGCATGGGCCTGGGCCCCGGCGGTCCCGGTGGTGAAGGCGGCGCGGACGCCGACGGTGCCGACGGCGCGGATGGCGGCGACGACGGCGGCGATGACGCTCCCGAGTCCTCGAACGGCGCGGCTCCAGGCAACGACGCGCCCGACCCTGAACCGCACGCGTCGTGAAGGTCGCGATCGTCGTCCAGCGCTACGGCGCCGAGATCAACGGCGGCGCCGAACTCCATGCGCGCTACATCGCGGAGCACCTCGCCCGGCACGTCAGTGTCGAGGTGCTGACGACGTGCGCGCGCGACTACATCACGTGGGGGAACGAATACTCCCCCGGCGAATCGCAGGTCGGCCCGATCCGCGTGCGGCGCTTCCCGGTGTCGCAGCCGCGTGACCCGCGGACCTTCGGCAGCTGGTCGGAGCGCGTGTTCACCACGAAACACTCGGTGAACGACGAACTCGCGTGGCTCGACGCCGAGGGCCCGACGAGTCCGGCGCTCGTGCGCTACGCGGCCGACCACCAGGCCGAGTTCGACTTCGTGCTCTTCTTCAGCTTCCGCTACTACCACGCCTACCACGGTGCCCGCGCCGTGCCCGGCAAGGCGATTCTCGTGCCCACGGCGGAACGTGACGAGGCGCTGGGCCTCGGCATCTTCCCGCCGGTGCTGCGCGCGGTACGCGGCTTCATGTACAACTCGCCGGAGGAGCGCGCGCTCATCCAGGCGGCCTCGGGCACTGACGCCGTGCCCGGCGTGGTCGTCGGCGTGGGATCGGAGGTGCCGGCCCGGACGAGCGCCGCCCGCTTCCGGCAGCGCACCGGGATCCACGAGCGGACGGCGATTTACATCGGGCGCATCGACGAGAACAAGGGCTGCGTCGAGCTATTCGATTTCTGGAAGCGCTACGCGGAGATCACCCCGGGCGGCCTCACCCTCGTGCTCATCGGCACGCCGGTGCTGCCGATCCCGCAGCACCCGCGTATCCGGCATCTCGGCTTCGTGAGCGACGAGGAGAAATACGACGCGCTTGCCGCCGCCGAGTTCCTGATCATGCCGTCGTACTTCGAGAGCCTGTCGATGGTGGCGCTCGAGGCGTGGGCCCTCGGCAAACCGGTACTCGCCAACGGCCGCTGCGACGTGCTGCGCGGCCAGGCCGTGCGCAGCAATGCCGGCCTTTACTACGAGAACTACGGAGAGTTCGTGGAGGCGGTGCGTGTGCTCGACGGTTCGCCACACGTCGCTGCCACGCTCGGCCAGAACGGCAGCCGCTTCTTCCGCAGCCACTACACATGGCCGGTCATCGAGCGGAAGTACCTCGACATGTTCGAGCGCCTCGTGAAGGACGACGCGGGCCAGACGGTACGCCGGCCGGCGCCGGAGATGCCCGGCTGGTGGGGCCGTCGCCAGAAGATGCTGCCACCGGCACGCGAGGTGCTCGCCGGACTTCCCGCCGGCCCCGTGCTCGGACGCGACGTGCGGGACACGCGCGCGCCGCGTGATGCCCGGGATCCGCGTGAACGCGATCCGCGGGAAGCGCGCGACACGCGCGAGTCACGAGAGCCGCGCGACAGCCGGCCGCCGCGAGCGGCGGCGCACTCCCAGGAATCGGCGGCGTCCGCTCCGGCACAGCCGCAGCCGCAACCCTCACGGCCGCCGCGCCGCGACGACGGGCGCCAGCGCGGCCGCGATGGACGGCCGCCGCGCGCACCGCAGCCAGTCGGCCGCAGTGCCACGCCGCCAGGGACGCCGCGTCCACCGGCCGATCCGAACACACCGCCCGCCGGTGAGGGCCAGACGCCGCGCGAGAACCGCGACCGCGGGCATCGCGGGGGACGTCAGCGCCGGGGGCGCCGCCCGGGCGGCCGCCCGGCGAGGAAGAGCGAGACGTAGGTGCGTCCCGCGGTGCATCAGGTGCTGGCGACGCTCGGCTACGGCGACGCCATCGGCCACGAAGTGCTCGGCATCCAGCGCGTGCTGCGCGCGGCCGGCTACGAGTCCGAGATCTTCGTCGAGACGGCCGACCGCCGGCTCGAAGACCTGACCGTCGACTATCGCGACCTGCCGGAGGCGAGCCATCCCGACAACCTGCTGATCCATCACTTCTCGATCGGATCGCGGGCATCGCGGGTAGCCTACGCGCTGCCGGATCGCATGGTGCTCGTGTACCACAACATCACGCCGCCCGAGTTCTTCATCGACGTGCATCCGCTGCTCGTGCAGCTCTGCTACCTCGGGCGCCGCGAGCTCGGCGTCTACGCCAACCGCGTGGAACTCGGCCTCGGTGATTCGGAATACAACCGCGTGGAACTCGAAGCGCTCGGCTTCCCGCGCACGGCGGTCCTGCCGGTGGTGCCGGACTTCAGCCACCTCGGCGGCCCCGCGAACTTCATGCAGGCCGGCGCGTTCGACGACGACTGGGTGAACATCTTCTTCGTCGGGCGGATGATCCCGAACAAGAAGATCGAAGACGTCATCCGGGCGTTCCACGCCTACAAGCGCTGGTTCAACCCGCGCTCGCGACTGCTGCTCGTGGGCTCGCACGGCGGCTTCGAACGCTACCTGGCGATGGTGCACGACTTCGTCGCCCGGATCGGCGCCGCCGACGTCCACATGCTCGGACATGTGAGCAACGAGGAACTCGCCGCCTACTACGAGATCGCCGACGTATTCCTCTGCGCGAGCGAACACGAAGGCTTCTGCGTGCCGCTGATGGAAGCCTTCCACATGGGCGTACCGGTCGTGGCGCATGCCGCCACGGCGGTGCCGGCGACGATGGACGGCGGCGGCCTGCTCTATCACGACAAGGATCCGATCGCGATTGCCGGCCTGGTCGACGCGCTGGTCTCGAACGCGGCGCTCCGCGAGTCGGTGCTGTCGAAGCAGGATGCGGCCCTCGATCGGCTGCTCGCGAAGGATTTCGGCGGCATGCTGCTGCGCTTCGTCGAAGAGACGCTGGCGCGCCCGCGGCGCCAGGCGCCGCCCGTGGCCTTCGACTTCTGGGATCAGGTGCGTCAGGCGGAATGGCTGGAGGAGGTCCGCTCCACGCGTCCGGCGGCGTTCCAGGCCCTTCCCGACGAGGACACGGCGCGATGATCGTCAACCAGTGGGTGCCGGCGGCCCACAAGGGCGACGCCATCGGCGACTCGGCGCGACGTGTGCGCGGCCTGCTGCGGGCCATGGGGCACCAGTCGGATCTGTTCGCCCTGACGATCGACGACGACCTGGTGGACGACGTGCTGCCGTTCGCCGACCCGGCGGCCCGCGGCGGCGACCTGACCATCTTCCACTACGCGCTGCCGTCGCCGATGACCGAAGCGTTCGCGACGCTGCCGCACGGCCGCGTGCTGCAGTATCACAACGTGACGCCGGCGCATTTCTTCGCGCCGTACCACGCCGGCATCTATCGCCTGGCGCAGCTGGGCCGCCAGGAACTCACGACCCTTGCCGGGCGCACCGATGCCGCCCTTGGCGATTCCGAGTACAACCGCGCCGAACTCGAGGCGCTCGGCTTCGACCACACCGGCGTCTTCCCCATCGCCATCGACGTCGAGCGCATCACGCAGGCGCCGCGCCGCCCCGCGCTCGAGAAGGTCCTGACGGACGGCCCACTGAACTTCCTGTTCGTCGGCCGCATCGTGCCGAACAAGAAGATCGAGGATCACATCCGCCTGGCCGAGGTGTACAAGCGCTACGTGGACGTGAACTACCGCTTCATCTTCGTCGGCCGGACCGACGGCGTACCGCGCTACTACAACATGATCCGCGCGCTCATCGCCGAGTTCCAGATGCCGGCCGATCGTTTCTGGTTCACGGGACCGGTACCGAACGAGGAACTGGCAGCCTACTACCGCACGGCGAGCGTCTACATCTCGCTCTCGGAACACGAAGGCTTCTGCGTGCCGCTGCTCGAGGCGATGGCGGCCGACGTGCCGGTGCTGGCGTATGGCTCGACCGCCGTGCCCGACACACTCGGCGGCGCCGGCCTGTGCTTCCAACCGAAAGACCTCGAGCTCGCAGCCGAACTGCTCGGCGAGCTCGCCTACAACGACACGCTGCGCGCGAAGGTGCTCGCGGGCCAGCGGCGGCGTCTCGCCGATTTCGGCGACGACCGCATCCGCGAGGCCCTGACCGGGCTGCTGCACGGACAACTCGCCGGCCTCTCGCGGCCGGCCGCGCATCGACATGGAGTGACATCGTGAGGATTGCGTTCGTCGTCCAACGCTACGGCGCCGAGATTCTCGGCGGCTCCGAATACCACTGCCGGCTCATCGCCGAACGCCTGGCCACCAAACACGACGTCGAGGTGCTGACGACCTGCGCCCGCGACTACGTGACCTGGAAGAACGAGTATCCGGAAGGCAACGACCGAATCAAGGGCGTCACCGTGCGGCGCTTCCCGGTCGCGGCTCAGCGGGATATCGCCGCCTTCAACCAGTACTCCGACTGGATCTTCCACCACCCGCATTCACGCGAAGACGAGGTGAAGTGGCTTGAGATGCAGGGGCCGTGGTCGCCGGCGCTGCGCGACTACCTCGCGAAGCACTGCAAGTCGTACGACGCGCTCATCTTCTTCACGTATCTCTACGCGCCGACGGTGCTCGGGCTCAAGGTCGATCCGGCCCGCAGCATCCTCGTGCCGACGGCCCACGACGAACCGGCCATTCATCTGGGCATCTTCAAGGAGATGTTCCGGCTGCCGGCCGCCATGGCCTACAACACCGAGGTCGAGCGGCAGTTCCTGAAGACGCGCTTCGAGATCAACGCGGTGGCCGAGGAAGTCGTCGGCTGCGGCGTGGACCTGCTGCCTGGCACCGATGGCGGTGGCACGCCGGCGGCAGCCGACGATCGCGGCGATCGCCGCAAGGTGGCGCCGCTTGCCGCCGCCATGGGCCTCGACGAACCGCCCGCACCCACGAGCGACGACGAGCCGCTGCCCGAACACCTGCTGCACCGCGGCGCCAGGTTCCAGCGGCGACATCGCCTGCACGGACAGTTCCTGCTCTACGGCGGCCGCATCGACCCGGGCAAGGGCTGCGAGGAACTGCTCGAGTACTTCACGAGCTACAAGGAGCAGTCGGGGGACGCCGATCTCGTGCTGATGGGCGTGAAGCTCATGCAGCTGCCCGAGGTGCCGTGGGTGAAGTTCGCCGGCCTGCTCTCGGAGCGCGAGCGCCTCGAGGCGCTCGAGGCCGCGACGATCGTCGTCGTGCCCTCGCCCTTCGAAAGCCTGTCGCTGCTGGCACTCGAAGCCATGGCGGTGGGCACGCCCGTGCTCGTCAACGGCCACAGCGACGTGCTCGTCGAACACTGCCGCAAGAGCAACGCCGGGCTCTGGTACAACAACCGCGACGAGTTCGTGGAAGCCGCCAAGCTGCTGCTGGCCGACGACCGCCTGCGCCGCTCGATGGGGCGCAACGGCAAGGAGTACGTGAAGCGCGAATACCGCTGGGAGGCGATCCTGGCGAAATACGACAAGCTCATCACCGCCGTGCGGCAGCGCTGATTCGTCCGCCTCGACCTGAACTGGCGGCGCGTCCGCTTTTGCTGAGCCGCAACCGGGTGGACACGGCATCTTATTCCGGCGCCCCAGTATCTCCGAGGTGAGCACGGCCGCGCCATTGTGAAGCACCCTTCTTGGCGAAGTGGCCACCGTTCGTGCGACACCTCCTTGAGCAGCGGTGTTCAGCGGACGGCGCCATACCCGTCCATGTTTCTCCGCACCGGACGCGACTTACACAAGGGAATTCCATGCCCGACAAGACCCCCATCACCGTTGCCTATGGCGACGGCATCGGCCCTGAGATCATGGCCGCCACGCTGAAGATTCTCGACACCGCCGGCGCTCGTCTGGCCCCAGAGGTGATCGAGATCGGCGAGAAAATCTACGGCCAGGGCCATTCTGCGGGCATCAAGCCCGAAGCCTGGGCCAGCCTGCGCCGCACGAAGGTATTCCTGAAGAGCCCCATCACCACTCCGTCTGGCGGCGGATTCAAGTCGCTGAACGTCACCATCCGCAAGACCCTGGGTTTGTACGCCAACGTGCGGCCGTGCGTGAGCTACGCGCCGTTTGTCGCGACCAAGCACCCGACGATGGATCTGGTGATCGTCCGCGAAAACGAGGAGGACCTCTACGCCGGCATCGAGCACCGCCAGACCGACGAGGTGTTCCAGTGCCTCAAGCTCGTGACCCGCCCGGGCTGCGAGAAGATCGTGCGGTACGCGTTTGACTACGCGCGCGCCCACAACCGTCGCAAGGTCACCTGCATGACGAAAGACAACATCATGAAGATGACCGATGGCCTGTTCCACAAGGTGTTCGATGAGATCAAGGCCGAGTACCCCGACATCGCGACCGATCACTTCATCATCGACATCGGTGCCGCCCGGCTCGCCAATCAGCCAGAACGCTTCGACGTGATCGTCACGCTGAATCTGTACGGCGACATCATCAGCGACATCGCCGCCGAGATCACCGGCAGTGTGGGCCTGGGCGGCAGCGCGAACATCGGCGAGCACATCGCGATGTTCGAGGCCATTCACGGCAGCGCGCCGGACATCGCCGGCAAGGGCCTCGCCAATCCTTCGGGCCTGCTGCTCGGCGCCGTGATGATGCTCGTGCACATCCGCCAGAGCGCCGTCGCTACGCGCGTCCACAATGCGTGGCTGGCCACCATCGAAGACGGCATCCATACCGCCGATCTGCACAGTCCTGAATCGAGCACAGTCGACACGCCGGTGTCTACGACCGCGTTTGCCGACCAGGTGATCGCGCGCCTGGGAAAGGCTCCCACGACCTTCACGCCCGTCGCCTACGCCGACGCGCCACAGGCACGCGCGACCACCAAGCCGTTGTATGTGCGCCGGGCACCGGCCACGAAGGCCATCGTGGGTGTGGATGTGTTCGTGCACGCGGCCGATGCCACCGCGGACTATCTGGCTGGCCGGCTGCAGACCTTGGCCCACCAGCCCAAGCCGGCGGGCTTTCAGCTCCTGATGATCACGAACCGCGGCGTCAAGGTCTGGCCCGGCGGCTTCCCCGAAACATTCTGCACCGACCACTGGCGCTGCCGTTTCGTCGGCGTCGACAGCGACGGCAGGCCGCGCGCCGTTTCGCATACCGACATCGTGAACCTGCTGCACAACCTCGAGAGCGACGCGGTCGACTTCATCAAGACAGAGAACCTGTGCTCCTTTGACGGCGAGGCCGGCTACGCGCTGGGCCAGGGTCAGTAGTCGCAAGACCGGCCGCCCGCGAGGCACGCGCGGGCGGCGGCCCTACGGCACGACGATCGACAACGCGGCACCGCAGAGCATCGTGCGGTCGTTGTCCCGGGCGGTCCATGCCAGCAAGGTGCCCGTGTCTTTCGCGACCACCGCCTTCTGGACGGTGGCGCCGGTGACCGTCACCCCGGCATTGCCAACAGGGGGCAGGAAAGACGCGAAGACCGTCGGGGCCTTCACGGCCAGATAGAGCGTCCCCGTGCCGCCGTCGGAGTTGCCGGTCAGGTAGATGCGCGACTCGTCCACGTTGTGCTGCCGCGCGTGCACATCGGCCTCTGACGGGCGCGCTGCGCGCGGCGTTGCAGTCACCGTGGTTCACGCATACCATGGTACGGCAGTCAGACGCCACCGTGCGTGAGGGTCGCTTCACCGACAGACGCGCGGTCACAGCACGGACACCACAGATGCCCCTACGCCACCTGATCCTTCTGCGGCGCGTTCGCGCCGGCCTCGTCCTCACCGCGGTGCTGGCCGCGTCCATCGCCTGCCAGGGCGCGCCGGCAGAGCCCGCCGCCGACACGGTGTTCTTTGGCGGCGACATCCTGACCATGACTGGTGACCAGCCGCAATACGTCGAGGCACTCGCTGTGCGCGGCGGCCAGATTGTGCGCACCGGTCGCAAGGCCGACGTGCTGGCGCTGGCGGGTGCGGCCACGGCGCAGGTGGATCTCCGGGGCAAGACGCTGATGCCAGGGCTCATCGACGCTCACGGTCATATGGCCGACTACCCTCTGCGCTGGGACGCGCCGGATCTGAGCGCGCCGCCCGTGGGCAACGTCACGTCGATTGCCGACATCCAGCGCAAGCTCACCCGTTACCTCGCGGCGCATCCCGACGTGGCCGCCAACACGATGCAGCTGCTCGTGGCCCAGGGCTACGACGATGGGCTGCTGGCCGAGAAGCGGCATCCCACGCGCACCGACCTCGACGCCATCAGCACGACCGTTCCGATCATGACGGTGCATGTCTCCGGCCACCTCGTGGTGGCGAACTCCCCGGCACTGGCGCTCGTGAAGTTCACCAAGGCTACCAAGGACCCGGCCGGCGGCGTCATCCGCCGCGATGCGAAGGGCGAGCCCAACGGCATCGTCGAGGAGCTGGCGGCCTATGCGTTCCTGCCCTTCCTGGCGCCGCAGAACCGCGAGAAGCAGTTGGCCACGCTCGACGAGATCCAGCGCTGGTACGCCAGCATGGGCATCACCACCGCTCAGGACGGCCTGAGCAACCCCGACAACATCTCGCTGCTCCGCGATGCGGCCCAGCAGGGGCGCCTCGTCATCGACGTCGTCTCCTACCCCATGTGGAAGCTCTACGCGAAGGTGATCAGCGGCGAGCAGAAGCTCGAAGGTGTCGAGATCTACCCGCCAGGGTCGCAGGTGTCCAACAGCGGACGCGCGCTGGCCAGCAACCAGCCGACGCCTACGACCGCCACACTGGGTACGCCCACGTCGTCCACGATCAAGGTGGGCGTCTACGAGAAGGGCCACAAGATCGGCGGCGTGAAGATCACCGCTGATGGTTCGCCGCAGGGCAAGACCGCCTTCATGACCCAGCCCTACCTGCACCCGCCGGAGGGCGCGAGCGCCGGCTACACGGCGTATCCGGCCGTTGAACAGGCGGAACTCGACCAGTGGATGGACGCCGCCTACAAGAACGATGTGCAGCTGCTGGTGCACGTGAACGGCGATGCCGCTATCGATTCGCTCATCACGGCGGTCGAGCGCGCGCGCGCGGCGCACGGCGCGAAGGACCTGCGCCCGGTCGCCATCCACGCGCAGCTCGCGCGCCACGACCAGGTCGACAAGATGGGACAGCTCGGGATCGTCCCCAGCTTCTTCACGGCGCACACCTACTTCTGGGGCGACTGGCACATCAACGAAACCTTCGGCCGGCCGCGGGCGTTCGGCATCAGTCCGCTCGCCTACGCCCACAGCAAGGGCGTCCGGTTCACCAACCACAACGATGCGCCGGTGGTGCCGCCCGACATGATGATGCTGGCGTGGACCGCCGTGAACCGGCTGAGCCGCACCAACGTGGTGGTGGGACCGGACGAGCGCGTGTCCCCCTACATCGCCTTCAAGGCCATGACGGAGTGGGCCGCGTATCAGTACTTCGAAGAGTCCAGCAAGGGCACGCTCGAATCCGGCAAGCTCGCTGACCTCGTGGTCCTCGACCGCAATCCCATGAAGGTAGAGGCGCTGAAGCTCAGGGACGTGAAGGTGCTCGAGACGTTCAAGGCCGGCAGGCGCATCTACCAATTCGATCCGCAGCGTCCCGCCGGGCCGCCGGCGAGTTGACGACAGCCGGTCTCAGGGGTCGGCCATGTCGACGGAGCGCAGCCGGAGGATCGTCGACAGTGGGCGAGGCGGTTGACGGAATCGGCGTTATCCGTCCCTGAACCCCCGCAGCCCCCCGCCCATACTCCCCGTTTACACAGCACGGATTAGCGCGGCCGGGCGTCGTTGGTGGCACCTCTATCGGATGGACGAGATGGCGCAGAAGGCGCCGCGCGGCGTCGGAAGCGTCCAGCGTTGCGATCAGCCGGAGCCGACCACCACGACGGACACGGGCGAGCACATCCACGGCGAGCACGCGGCGCATTCGAGCCGGTCGCGCTGAACGGCCGGTACACGCACGCCGGCCCGCAGGTCGAATCCCTCCGACTGCGCATGGCAGGGGGCTACTCGACGTCTGACGTCGCTGGCTCGAGACGGTCGTCGGCGTCCGGCGCGCCGGCCTTCTTCCGCCGCGGCCGGATGTCGTAGCGCTTGATCATCTCGTTGAGCGTGGTCGGCTTGATATGCAGCAGTTCGGCCGCGCGCTTCTGCACGCCGCCGGCCGCCTCGAGCGCCGACTCGATCCACTGGCGCTCGTACGCTGCCGTGACGTCCTTGAGCGAGATGCCTTCGGGCGGCAGTGCCACCTGCGGCACGACCGTCCGCGGCGCGCGGCGGACGTGTTCCGGGATCATGTCCGGGCCCATCGTGCGTCCGGGCGTGAGCACGACCGCGCGCTCGATGACGTTCTCGAGCTCGCGCACGTTGCCCGGCCAGTCGTGCTCCATCAGCAGATCGAGCGTCTCAGGCAGCACCTCGAGCACGGGCCGTTCGTTCTCCTCGGCGTACTTCTTCAGGAAGTGCTGCACGAGCAGCGGGATGTCGCTCTTGCGCTCGCGCAGCGGCGGCAGGTGGATGGCGATGACGTGCAGGCGGTAGAACAGGTCCTCGCGGAACCGGCCGTCCTGCATCTCCTGCTTCAGGTCGACGTTGGTGGCGGCGATGATCCGCACATCCACCTTGATCGTCTCCATGCCGCCGAGGCGCATGAACTCGCGCTCCTGCATGACGCGCAGCAGCTTGGCTTGCGTCTCGCCCGAGATGTTGCCGATCTCGTCGAAGAAGATGCTGCCCTTGTCGGCCAGATCGAACAGGCCTTTCTTCGGGTAGACGGCCCCCGTGAAGGCGCCCTTCACGTGCCCGAAGAGCGTCGACTCGAGCAGGTCGGGCGGCAGGTTCCCGGAGTTCACCGTGACGAACGATTTGTCGGAACGCGCCGAGTTGCTGTGGATGGCGCGCGCCACCAGTTCCTTGCCCGTGCCGCTCTCCCCGGTGATGAGGATGGTGGAGCGGCTGGGCGCCGCCTGAATGATGAGGTCGAAGACCTGCTTCATCTGCGGACTGCCGCCGATGATATTGGCGAACTTGCGATAGCGCGCCTGCAGGTTCTGCTTGAGCGTGACGTTCTCGGCCACCAGCCGCCGCCGCTCGACGGCGTTGTTCAGCACGACGAGCACTTCGTCGTTCTTGAACGGCTTCGTGATGTAGTCGAAGGCGCCCTTCTTCATCGCCGTGACCGCGGTTTCCATCGACGCGAAGGCGGTGATCATCAGCACCGGCAGTTCGTCGTCGATGTCGCGGATGGCGTCGAGCACCTGCAGCCCGTCCATGCCGGGCATCATGACGTCGACGATCACGGCGTCGATGGGCGTCGAACGCACCACCTCCAGGCCCTCGGGCCCCGAGGCGGCGAGACGCACGCGGTATCCCTCGCGCGTCAGCAGCGTCTCGAGGATCTCGCGCATGATCTCTTCGTCGTCGATGACGAGAATCGTGCCTTGGCGTCGCATGGCAGTGCCGCCCTCCCGGGCTAGTGGCTGACTCCCTGGCGCAGGGTCTGGCGGGACTCGGATGACGCGGCCGCGAACGACAGCACGAAGCGTGTGCCCTGGCCCACCGCGCTCTCGCACTGGATCGTGCCGGCGTGTTCCTGCACGATGCCGTACGAGATCGACAGGCCGAGGCCGGTCCCCCGGCCGATGCCCTTGGTGGTGAAGAACGGATCGTAGATCCGGGCCAGATGTTCCGGCGCCACGCCGGCGCCGGTGTCGCGCACGTCGGCAACGGCGCGGCCGTTCTCGAGGCGCGTGGCAATCGTGAGCCAGCCGCCGCTCGGCATGGCGTCGCGCGCATTCAGGAACAGGTTGAGGAACACCTGCTGCAGCTTGAACTCGAAGCCCACGACCGGCACGGGCGTGGACGACAGTTCGCGGCGCACGCGCACGCGCCCCTTGTCGAACTGGTGTTCGAGGAGCGACAGCACATCGGTGGCCACGGCGTTCAGATCCACCACCGTGCGCTCGCTGTCTTCCGCGTCGGCCGGCCGCGCCAGATTGAGCAGCCCGTTGACGATGCGGGCGGCACGGAAGGTCTGCTTCTCGATCTTCTCCAGCACCTGCGTGCGCGGGTCGGCCGGGTCGGCCTGTTCGAGCAGCATCTGCGTGTAGCTCGAGATGCCGGTGAGCGGCGTGTTGACCTCGTGCGCCACGCCGGCCGCGAGCAGGCCGAGCGACGCCATCCGCTCGGAGACGCGGAGCTGCTCCTCGAGATGGGCACGCGCCGTGACGTCCTCGAACATGACGATGGTGCCGGCCCAGTCACGGCCAGGCATCGGCAGCAGCGGCACCGTCGTGATGTTCACGAGCAGGCGGGCCGGTGGGCGGCCGCCGCGCGGATGGAGCGGCACACGATACTCGGTGCCGCCATTGGTGGACATGGCCCGGGCCGACGTGACCGCGGCCACGACGTCATGGTCGAACAGGGCATCGAGCGGCCGGCCCACGGCTTCGCCGCGGCGCAGGCCGTAGATCCGCTCGAGCGCGTGATTCCAGCGCACCACGGCACCGTCGCCGCCGATGACGAGCAGGCCGTCGTCGAGCGACTCGAGGATGTGCTCGTTGAAGACGCGCAGACGGTCGAACTCCGCCGCCTTCAGGTGCAGCTCACGGTACAGGCGGGCGTTCTCCACGGCCGTCGCCACCTGACCAGCCATCGCCGTGAGGAGCGCGACGTCGTCGGAGGTCATCGGCTCGCCGTTCTCCCGGCGGCCGATCGCCAGCACCGCAATCGACGAGCCCTTGGACACACAGGGCACGAAGTAGAAGACGCCGGCGTCGCGCCAGTGTTCCACTTCCTCCGCCGGGAATCGCGCGGCGGCCATCGGATCGTCGAATCGCACCACATGGCCCTGGCTGAGTCTGGCGGCCACGGCCGAGCCGCGTGGCACGATGGGCGGGGCCTCGTCGAAGCCGTCGTGCCGGATCGACTCGAACGTGCCGAATCCGGTGGCCGACATCAGACACAGCCGGTCGACGACGAGGGTGTCGCGCACGCGCGACAGCAGGCGCTCGGCCAGGCGGTCGAGGTCGAGGTCGGAATTGAGTTCGCGCGCGAAGCCCACGAGCGCGCGGCGGTAGTCGTAGCGGTCGCGGTAGAAGACGCGGTCGATGCCGATCTGCACGGCCTCCTTCACGGGCCGGGCGAGCTGCAGCACGACGATGGTGGCAAGCGCCGCGATCACCCAGCGGTGATCGTCTTCGGACGACACGAAGTAGAGGTCCGTCGTGCCGAGGATCACCAGGTAGATTGCGGCGATGGCACTCACGGCGGCGGTGTAGACGAGCAGCCGCTTGAGGATTACCTCCACGTCCATCAGGCGGTAGCGCACGATGGCCGAGGCAAAGGCCAGCGGCACGAGGCCAAGCGGCACCGCCGTGAGCTGCATGGCAAGCGAGGGCGTGGCGCCGAAGGCGAACGGCACGGCGTAGACGAGCAGGAACGGGCCGGAGCCGATGGCCGCCCCCCATACGATCCAGCGCAGTTGCCGGAGCGCCGTGGTCGAACGCGCGCTGGCCAGCGCCAGACCGAAGATGGCGAGCCCGAGCAGCAGGTAGAGGCCGACGTAGAGGGGCTCCAGCCGGTCGAGCACCGCGATCGTGTCGATGAGCCCGGCCGGATCGACCGAGGCGCGCAACAGGGCGCCGGCCCGCAGCAGCCCGAGCAGCACCGGCGGCGCGTACAGCCACGCGCGGCGCTGATTGGCCAGCGTCGCCAGGAAGGGCGTGCGCAGGCGTTCGGGGAAGACCAGCGCGAAATGCACGAAGAGCGGCGGCAGCAGCAGCGTGGCGATCTGGTCGGCCCAGTAGAACACCCAGTCCACACGATCGAGCCGGCCGGTGAACGAGAACGTGAACACGCCGTAGAACGCCACCGACAGCCAGAAGAAGTGCAGCGTGGCCTGATCGGCGGGCCGGCGCGTGCGCACGGTAGCGCCGACGAGCAGCGAGAAGATGCCGACAGCGGCGAGCACGTAGTAGAGGCCGCCGACGCCGCGAGGAATCGGCTGCAGCGTGACCTGCGCGACGCGCCGATCACCGAGCACGAGCAGCGTATAGACGTGGCGGGCGCCGCGCCGGGCCGCCTGCTGCAGGGCGTGGACGTCTTCGCGCGCTTCGATGCTCTGCCCATCGATGGCGAGCAGCAGGTCTCCCGGCCGCACACCGGCGCGGCCGGCCGGGGACCCGGGATCGACTTCGGCGGCCACGACCCCCATCGACCGCTGCACCCACAGGACGCCGTCTTCGACGTCGTCCTGGATGGCGCGCTGCACGATGTTCACGAGGCCAAGCAGCAGCAGGACGGTGGCCACCACAACGGGCACCGTCGTGCTCGACCAGACCGGCCAGATGGGGCCGGGAGCGGTCTGCGCGGGTTCGTGCATGGAGGGCATCTAGGGCGTCCGACCGCGTAACAATTTGCAAACGACATACCACGATCCGAAAAGCCGAACCTCGATCAAGTCATTGCAGACCAATGGTTTATACACTGGGTCATGGCGAGCATCACCAGCGAGTCCAAGGGCTTGAACCCAGGTTCCAAAATACGGAAGGACGCGTCACCGGCGCGGGAACCGCGCCGGAATCAGAAGCGGATCTGAAGCCCGCCGATGAGCCGCTTCGGCGCCCGCACGACCAGCAGTTCGTCGTACATCGACCGGTCGTCGAGCGTCGGACGGAACAGGCTGCGCACGCCGAGCAGTATCTCCCAGTCGCCCATGCCGCCCATGAACGGCAGGCCCTGCCGGAGCTGCATATCGAACCGGCCATTGGCGGGCTGGATGCCGGACGGCGCCCCAACGAAGCCGGTGTTGACCTTGTAGAGCAGCACGAAGCGGGTGGCTGTCTGCGGCACCTCCGCGTCGAGCGAGGCCGACACATCGTGGATCTGTTCGCTCGGGGCGCGCAGCGCCTGCGGTGCGAAGGCGCGGATCGCGCGCTGGTCGGCGCCCGTCGACGGCGTCCACTCGGCCGAGAGGAAGGTGTAGTCGACGCGGCCGCGCACGTGCGGCGCCACCGCATGCACGACGCCCACGGCCCAGCCGTGAATCGAGGCGTCGCCGGCCGAGGCGACGCCGTAGTGCCCGCCGGCGGCGATGAGCCGCGAGGCATCGGATGCGCCGAACACGGTCACGAGCTGGTTCTGAACGGCCTGGCGGAAGGTGCTCACCGAGATGGTCATCGTGGAGAACTCGCGCGCCACGCCCACTTCGAACTGCCGTACGCGCTCGGTGTCGAAGCGGTTCGCGCCGAGGGGTGCGAACGTGCGCTGCGGCGGCACCCACGCGACATCGGCCGGCGGCACGAACTCCTCCGCCCCCGGGGCCACCTGCTGCAGCGAGGCCTTGGCGTGCACGTGGACGTTCGGCGTGGGCGAGAAGGTGAGCCGCGCCATCGGGCTCAACTGGCCATTGCCGCGCAGGTAGTCGTAGTGCTCGTAGCGCGCGCCGTAGCCAAGGCGCCAGTAGCGCGACAGGTCGAACTCGTGCGAACCCGACACCGACGCCACCTTCCGGTGGCCATCCGGCACCGCCTGGAGCGCCGCGAAGTTGCCGCCGCGATAGGCCTGCAGGCTGTAGGTCATGCCGAGCGTGGCCTGGTGGCGCGCGGTCGGCCGCGTGACGTAGTCACCCGCCATCGTCCACGATGTGACGTCGCCGCTGTTCATCGCGGCGCGGGCCGACCAGTCGGCATGCGCCCCGACGGGCGCCCCCACGGCGAAGAACGCCACACCCGACGGACGGCCGAAATCCACCATCTCGCCGGCATCATCGTAGGCCGTCGCGCTGAGCAGATTGACCTGGCCGGACACCGGCCCGGCGAAGAAGACATCGTTGGCAAAACGCGCCGAGGCGTCGAACGCCCGCGCCAGGAATCCCGGGCCGGCGTCCTCGAACCAGTCACTGGTCTCGCCGAGATCGGCGATCATGCGGCCGTCGTCCTTGAGCACGCTGCGCGTCAGGCGGCGCAGCCGCCAGGCAAGCGGGCTCTCGTCGCGCGGTGACGCCGCGACCTCGCCGGGCACGCCGACACCGGCCGCGAGCACGGGCGGCGCGTCTTCCATGCGGCGGAGGGTGAAGGACGAGGGCGCCTTCGTGGCGGGACGCACGTTGACGAGCGTGCTGCGGGCGCCGGCGAAACCATCGCGGTGCGCGCGCACCACGTACGGCCCGGCAGGCAGATCGGTGAGGCGATACTGGCCGGCCTTGTCGGTGACCGCGAAGGCCGTCGCGCCGCCGAGCGCGGAGATCACCGCGCCTTCGACCGGCGTGCCGCCGTCGTCCACCACCGCACCGTAGATGGTCCCCACGGACGTCGTGGCCAGACGAACGACCGGACGGGCATCAGAGACGTACGCCGGCGCCTGCGCCTGCACGGACGAGGCCGGCAGAGCCAGCGCAGCGGCAGCCGCCGAAAGAAGCCAGACGCGCGTCGCCATCATGGGGAGCTCCGTCTCTGTGATGCAGTACCCGCTTCGCGCGGCGCACGCGAAGCGGGCACGTCGAACCTGACGAACGCCTTACGCCTTGACGTTGAACTTGACGTTCTGCGTGAGAACCTTGTTCGACGTCTTGTCGGTGATCTTGATCTCGAGGCGGTACTCGCCCTCGGGGAAACTCTTGAGAGGCACGGTGATGCCGCCGGGCACGGGGAACTTGGCCGGGTCGAACTGCGGAGGCAGGTTGCTCTCGTTGATCGCCTGGGGGTTCGTCTTGTTGAAGAACTTGTCTTCGGCGCCTTCCTTGCGCAGGAAGCTGTACTCGAGTGTCAGGTCGGGCTTGCCGCCGGCGTTGAGGCCCGGGTTGTAGACTTGGAAGAAGATTGAGAGTTCCTCGGCCTTCGAGAAGTCCATGTCGGCGGCCGGCTCGAGTTCCTGCGTGCCGAACGCGAACGGACGCTCACGCGCCTCGTCCATCGAGAGCGGCGCGTTCAGCATGTTGACCTTGTCGGCCACGAGAATCGAGCTCGTGGTGAACTCGGTCGCCAGATCAGGCACGGTCACGCTGGTTTTGAGCAGGCCGGATTTGACCACGGTGTTCTTCGGCGCCTTGTCGGCCAGGCGCTCTTTGGCCATGACGTAGACATCGTAGGTGCCGGGCTTGGCCATGAACACGCGGTTCAAGCGCACTGGCGAGCCGGTGAGCTGCGCGGCGGGCACGAAGTGCACGTCATCCCACGGGTACTCGACCTTCTTCTTCTTCTCGTCGGGCTTCGCGGTGGGATCGACCACCCGGATGTAGAGGACGGCGTCCTTCTGGGGAATGCCGGTCATCTCGATGGTGAAGGGCACGAAGTTCCGCGCTTCCTGCGACTTCAGGAACACCGGCGCGATCTTCATCTGGACGTCCGACGGAGCGGGCTGCCCGGCCATCGCGGCATCGACCATCTTGACGACCGTCTCGATTTCTTCCTTCTCCTGCTTCGAGCGCTTCTTGTCGTCCTTCTGGGCGAGCGCGGTCATCGGAAGGGTCGTGACGAGGACAGCAGCCATCGCCAGGGCGAATCCGCGGAACGTGAACTTCATGAATGTCTCCGTAGAAAGTGCCAGAAAGTGGAACAGTCCCCAATCATATGAGGCATATTGCGCCCTGTCAACGCCCGTAACTGTATTCTTTGTAACAACTTGCAGCCATCACTCGCGCCGCCCCCCGTGATAGATTGCACTTGGGGCCGCAGGCAGCGGCCCGGGAGGTCGCCATGGTTCGGGAGGACGCGCTCGTCATCGTGCTCGCCGGCGGCGCCGGAGAGCGTCTGTCGCCCCTGACCCGGGAGCGTGCCAAGCCCGCCGTGTACTTCGGCGGCCCCTACCGCATCATCGACTTCGTCCTCTCCAACTCGGTCAATTCGGGGCTGCGCCGCATCTTCATCGCCACGCAGTACAAATCGCTCTCGCTCAACCGCCACATCCGCATGGGATGGAACATCATGTCGGAGAGCCTGGGCGAGTTCATCGAGATCCTGCCGCCGCAGAAGCGTGTCGGCGAACACTGGTATCTGGGCACCGCCGACGCGGTCTACCAGAACATGTACTCCATCGAGCGCGAGTCGGCGCGTCACGTGGTGGTGCTGGCCGGCGACCACGTCTACAAGATGGACTACGGGAAGATGCTGCGGGCGCACGAAGAGACGGGCGCCGATGTGACCATCGCCACGATCGAGGTGCCGATCGAGGACGGCCGCCGCTTCGGCGTGGTGGCGGTGGACGCGGAGGGGCGCGTCACCGGCTTCCTCGAGAAACCGGCCTCGCCGCCGCCGATGCCCGGCCAGCCGCATCTGGCCCTCGCGTCGATGGGCATCTACGTCTTCAACATGGATGTGCTCAGCCGCGCGCTCGACGAGGACGCCGCCGATCCCGACAGCCGCCATGACTTCGGCAAGGACATCCTGCCGGCGCTCATTCCCTCGGGCCGCGTCTTCACGTACGCCTTCTACGACGAGAACAAGAAGGCCGCGAAATACTGGCGCGACATCGGCACGCTCGACGCCTACTACGAGGCCAGCATGGACCTCTGCCGCGTCAATCCGGAGTTCAACCTCTACGACCCGGCGTGGCCGATGCGCACCCATCAGCCGCAGGCGCCGCCGGCGAAGTTCGTCTTCGCTGACGAGGGCCGCACGGGCGCCGCCATCGATTCGGTGATCTCTCCGGGCTGCATCGTGTCGGGCAGCCGCGTCGTCGGCAGCATCCTGTGCCCGAACGTGCGCGTCCACAGCTTCGCGTCGGTCGAGGACTCGATCCTGATGCCGGGCGTGCAGGTGGGCCGCCACGCGCGCATCCGCAACGCCATCATCGACCGCGACGTGCTGGTGCCGCGGGGCGCCGTCATCGGCTACGACGCCGCCGCCGACCGTGCGCGGCACACGGTGACCGACCGCGGCATCGTCGTCGTCACCGTGGACGAGAACCCGCGGGTCGAGCCGATCGCCCCGGAGGTCCTCGCCCGCGAGTCGCGAGCCGACCAGCCCTGAGGTGATGGACACGCAGGCACTGCGCAGCGTCTCGCAGCGTTGCATGCGACCTGAGGCGGCGAGGGCCGCCGGCACACCATGCGATGGGGTTTCGGGCGATAATTGAACGCTGGTTCTAATTTGCCACGGCCCGTTCCGGACCGTGCCAGGAGCGACATCGTGCACATCGTCGACATTCGCGGGCGGGAGATCCTCGACTCTCGCGGCAACCCCACCGTGGAAGTGGATGTCCTGCTCGCCGGCGGCGCGCGTGGGCGCGCGGCCGTGCCCTCTGGCGCCTCGACCGGCGAACGCGAGGCCCTCGAACTGCGCGACGGCGACACCTCGCGCTTCCTCGGCAAGGGCGTCACGAAGGCCGTAGGCCATGTCAACGGCGAACTCCGCGCCGCACTCGTGAACCGCGACTGGGCGCAGCGCGCCCTCGACGACGCGATCATCGCGCTCGACGGCACGCCCACGAAGGGCCGCCTCGGCGCCAACGCCCTGCTCGGCGTGTCGATGGCGGCACTCAAGGCCGGCGCCGAAGATGCCGGCCGACCGCTCTACGCGCACATCGCCGCCGAGGCCGGCGCCACCGGCGGCTACCGGCTGCCCGTGCCGATGCTGAACATCCTGAACGGCGGCGCGCACGCCGACACGAACGTGGACTTCCAGGAGTTCATGGTCATGCCGGTGGGCTTCCCCACCTTCAAGGAGGCGCTGCGCGCCGGCACCGAGATCTTCCACGCCCTGCGCGCCATCCTGAAGAAGCGCGGGCTGGCCACCGGCGTCGGCGACGAAGGCGGATTCGCGCCGAACCTGACGAGCAACAAGGACGCGCTCGACGCCGTCATGGAAGCCATCGGCAAGGCGGGCTTCACGGCCGGCGACAACGTGTACATCGCGCTCGACTGCGCGGCGAGCGAGTTCGGCAACGCCGCCGGCACCTACGAGTTCCACAAGTCGGGCGAACCCGGCCGCGACTCGGAAGGCATGGTGGCGCTGTACGAAGACTGGTGCCGGCAGTACCCGATTCTTTCGATCGAAGACGGCTGCGCCGAAGGCGACTGGCGCGGCTGGAAGATGCTGACCCAGGCGCTCGGCAAGAAGGTGCAGCTCGTCGGCGACGACGTCTTCGTCACCAACCCCGAGATTCTTGCGCGCGGCATCGCCGAAGGCGTGGGCAACGCGATGCTCGTGAAGCTGAATCAGATCGGCACGGTGAGCGAGACGCTCGACGCCATCGCCATGGCGTCCAAGGCCGGCTATCGCAGCGTGATCTCGCACCGCTCGGGTGAGACGGAAGACTCGACCATCGCCGATCTCGCCGTCGGCACCTCGGCCGGCCAGATCAAGACCGGCTCGGCCTCGCGCAGCGACCGCATCGCCAAGTACAACCAGCTGCTCCGCATCGAAGAAGCGCTCGGCGACGGCGCGCTCTATGCCGGGCGGGCGGCCATCTCCCAACTGAGCTAGCCATGCACACCCTCGTCCTGCTCCGTCACGGCGAATCCATCTGGAACAAGGACAACCGTTTCACCGGCTGGGTGGACGTCGACCTCAGCGAGAAGGGGCTCGTCGAGGCGCGCGCCGCCGGTCAGCTGCTCAAGGCGCACGGCTTCACGTTCGACCGCGCCTTCTCGTCGGTGCTGAAGCGCGCCATCCGCACGCTGTGGATCGTGCAGGACGAGATGGATCTCCTGTGGCTGCCGGTGGAGCGCTCATGGCGGCTGAACGAGCGCCACTACGGCGCGCTGCAGGGGCTGAACAAGGCCGAGACAGCCGCGAAACACGGCGAGGCGCAGGTGAAGATCTGGCGCCGCAGCTACGACATCCCGCCGCCGGCGCTCACGGTGGACGATCCACAGTATCCCGGCAAGGACCGGCGCTACGCGGGCCTGGCCCCGGCCGACCTGCCGCTCACCGAGTGCCTGAAGGACACGGTTGAACGTTTCCTGCCCTACTGGCACGAGACGATCGCGCCGGCCATCCGCGCGGGCAACCGTGTGGTCATCGCCGCGCACGGCAACAGCCTGCGGGCGCTCGTGAAGTATCTCGATGGCATCAGCGACGAAGACATCGTCGAGCTGAACATCCCGACCGGGATGCCCCTCGTCTACGAACTCGACGCCAACCTGCGGAAGGTGAGCAGCCGCTACCTCGACGAGGAGGCCGCGAAGAAGGCCGCCGAAGCTGTCGCCAACCAGGCGAAGGGCCGCTGAGGCCGGGGCGCGGGGCCGGCTAGCGCCGTCAGTTCGCCTCTTCGACGCTCACTTCGTCGGCGGCGATCCTGAGGGAGCGGAGGAAGCGCCGGTCGTTGGCGCTCACCTCGAAGACTGGCAACTCCGCGGCGGGCGCGTCGGCCGGGGCGACGGTTTCGACCGGCTCATGCCCGGCCAGCACCGCAAAGCCCACGGTGGCGTCGAGCGTTACGTGAAGATGCAATCCGGCGGCGCGGGCGCGCTCACGGCATCGCGCCACGTCGGCACTCTGCGCCACGGCGGCGGCCACCGCGTCGGCGAGCTCCCGGGCAAGGCGGTTCTGTACGTCATCCATGGACTTCCCTCCTCGCGGAGCACCGGACTGACCGTGCCGATTCTACGGGGCTGTGCAGTTTGGCGCAATCTCATGCAGGTCAGGGGTTTGGGCGGCCGTTGCCCGGGGTCGCTACAATGCGGGGGACATGGCTGGAGCGACCAAGCGGTATCACGCCACCCCTGAGGACCTGGCCGGCTGGGACGCCAGCCGCGACCTCGCCTTCCCCGGGGAGTTCCCCTATACCCGGGGCATCCAGCCCACGATGTATCGCGGCCGGCTCTGGACGATGCGCCAGTACGCCGGGTTCGGCACGGCCGAGGAGTCGAACGCCCGCTACCGTTACCTGCTTTCTCAGGGCGTGAGCGGCCTCAGCGTCGCCTTCGACCTGCCCACCCAGATTGGCTACGACTCCGACCACGCGCTCGCGGCCGGCGAGGTGGGCAAGGTGGGCGTGGCCATCGACTCGCTCGACGACATGGCGACGCTCTTCGACGGCATACCGCTCGACGCCGTCTCGACGTCGATGACGATCAACGCCACCGCGATCATCCTGCTCGCGCTCTACGTCGCAGTGGCGAAGCGTCAGGGTGTCAGTCCGCGGGCGCTCTCGGGCACGGTGCAGAACGATATCCTGAAGGAATACGTGGCGCGCGGCACCTACATCTACCCGCCGGAGGCGTCGCTGCGGATCGTCACCGACATCTTCGCCTACTGCGAACGTGAAGTGCCGCAGTGGAACACGATTTCGATCAGCGGCTATCACATCCGCGAGGCGGGCTCGACGGCCGTGCAGGAAGTGGCGTTCACCTTCGCCAACGCACTCGCCTACGTGCAGGCCGCGGTCGATGCCGGCCTCGACGTCAACGCATTCGGCCAGCGCCTGTCGTTCTTCTTCAACGCGCACAACGACTTCCTCGAGGAAGTGGCCAAGTTCCGGGCGGCGCGGCGGCTGTGGGCGCGGCTCATGCGGGACAGGTTCGGCGCCACCAACCCGCGGGCGCTGCAACTGCGTTTCCACACGCAGACGGCCGGCAGCACACTGACCGCGCAGCAGCCCGACAACAACATCGTGCGCGTGGCCGTGCAGGCGATGGCGGCAGTGCTCGGCGGCACGCAGTCGCTGCACACGAACGGCCGCGACGAAGCGCTGGCGCTGCCCACCGAAGACTCGGCGCGCATCGCCCTGCGCACGCAGCAGATCATCGCGCATGAATCGGGCGTGGCGAACACCGTGGACCCCTTCGGCGGCTCGTGGCACATCGAGCGGCTGACCGACGGCATCGAGGCCGGCGCCCTCGAGCTCATGGGCCGCATCGACGCCGTGGGCGGCACACTGCGGGCGATCGAGACCGGCTACATCCAGCGGCAGATCCAGGAGTCGGCCTATCGCGCCCAGCAGGCCATCGACACCGGCGCGGCGGCGGTCGTGGGCGTGAACCGCTTCGCCACCGACGAGCGGCCGACGGTGGAGGTCTTCGCGCTCGATCCCGACGTCGAGCGGCGGCAGATCGCACGCACGCAGGCCCTGAGAGCCGGGCGCGACCAGGCGGCGTGGGCGTCGGCGCTCGCCGCCGTCACCACGGCCGCCACCGGACGCGACAACCTCGTGCCGCCAATCATCGCGGCCGTGGAAGCCGGCGCCACGGTGGGCGAGATTGCGGATACCATGCGCAACGTGTTTGGCGAGTTCCGCGAAGTCGCGGTGGACTGACGCGGCGGAGTGACATGGCTGCGGACGTGCTGCTGTCGGTACAGGGACTGACCACGGTGTTCGACGTGGGCGCGACGCCGCTCGTCGCGGTGAACGACGTCTCGTTCGACATCCGAAAGGGCGAGACGCTCGGCCTCGTCGGCGAATCCGGCAGCGGCAAGTCCGTCACGGCCTACTCGCTGCTGCGCCTCGTGCAGCCGCCTGGACGCATCGCTGGCGGCCGCGTCGTCTTCCAGGGCCGCGATCTGCTGACGCTCTCGGAGAGGGAGATGTGCGGCGTGCGCGGCGCCGGCATCGGCCTCGTGTTCCAGGAGCCGATGGCGGCCTTGAACCCGGTGATGCGCGTGGGCCGGCAGATCGGCGAGTCCCTCGTGGTGCATGGCCTTGCCACAAGCCGTGAGGCGCGTGACCGCGCCATCGAGCTGCTGCGCGCGGTGAAGATCGTCGATCCCGACAAGCGCGTGGATGACTACCCGCACCAGCTCTCGGGCGGTATGCGGCAGCGGGTCATGCTGGCGGTGGCGCTCGCCTGCAAGCCGCCGCTCGTCATCGCCGACGAGCCGACGACCGCCCTCGACGTCACTGTGCAGGCGCAGATCCTTGACCTGCTGCGTGAGATGAAGCGCACGTTCGATCTGTCGCTGCTGCTCATCACGCACGACCTCGGCGTGATTGCCGAAGTGGCCGACCGCGTGGCCGTGATGTACGCCGGCCGCATCGTGGAGGAAGGCCCGGTGCGCACCATCTTCCGCGCCCCCGCGCACCCCTACACGCGGGGCCTGCTGGCGTCGATTCCGCACGGGCGCGCCGGTGAACGCCTCGTCGCCATCGACGGCGTGGTGCCGAACCTCGCGCAGCTGCCGCCCGGCTGCGCCTTCGCGCCGCGCTGCACGAGCCGGCTCGCCGAGTGCGAGCGCGCCGTGCCGCCCGATGTGCGGATCACCGACGAACACCGGGCGCGCTGCGTGCTGCACGCGGCCGCGGGCGCGGGAGCCGGCCGATGAGCGCGCCGCTCGTCGAGGTGCGCGGCCTCACGAAACATTTCACGCGCGGCGGCGGCCTCTTCCAGAAGGGCACGGTGGTGAAGGCTGTCGACGGCGTGAGTTTCACCATCGACGAGGGCGAGACGTTCGGCCTGGTGGGGGAATCCGGCAGCGGCAAGAGCACCACTGGCCGCTGCATGCTGCGGCTGGTCGAGCCAACCGCCGGCGAAGTGCGCTACGCGGGCGAGGACGTGCTCGCCTTCTCGTCGTCACGCATGCGGGCGGCCCGCCGCCACATGCAGATGATCTTCCAGGACCCGTATTCGTCGCTCAATCCGCGCATGAAGGCGCGCGACATCGTGGACGAGCCGCTCATCATCCACAAGCTCGGGTCGAAGCGGGAGCGCGAGGCGCGGGTGGCCGAACTCTTCCGCCTCGTGGGCCTCGATCCGGCGCATCTCGATCGCTATCCGCACGAGTTCTCGGGCGGCCAGCGGCAACGCATCGGGCTGGCGCGCGCCCTCGCGCTCGAGCCGAAGTTCATCATCGCGGACGAACCCGTGTCGGCGCTCGACGTCTCGATTCAGGCGCAGGTGGTCAACCTGCTGATGGATCTGCAGGAGCGCCTCCGGCTTACCTATCTGTTCATCGCCCACGACCTGCGACTCGTGCGGCACATCTGCCGCCGGGTCGCCGTGATGTACCTCGGCCGGATCGTCGAGATGGGCGACACCGAATCGATCTTCGCCAGCCCGGCGCATCCATACACGCGCGCGCTCCTCTCGGCGATTCCACTGACCGACCCGGACGCGCCGCGCTACCGCATCGATCTCGACCCGGCCACGGTGTCGCACGAGGCGGCGCTCGTCGAAGTCGCCCCTGGACACCTCGCCGCGCTCGGCTGACAGCCGATACGGGCCCGGCTATGCCGCCTGGCGGACGTCCTTCTCGACCTTGCCGTCGCGGATGAGGATCTGACGGTGCGCGTGGGCCGCCACGTCGGCTTCGTGCGTGACGAGCACGATGGTGTTGCCGGCTTCGTGCAGGCGGGCGAAGAGCGCCATGATTTCCACGCCGGTCTTCGAGTCGAGGTTGCCGGTGGGCTCGTCGGCCAGCAGAATCGACGGATTGTTCACGAGGGCACGGGCAATCGCCACGCGCTGACGCTGGCCGCCCGAGAGCTCGTTCGGTTTGTGGTTCATGCGCGAGCCGAGTTCGACCTTCTCGAGCGAGGCGCGGGCGCGGTTGAGCCGCTCCTTCGACGAGATGCCGGCATAGACGAGCGGCAGTTCCACGTTATGGAGCGCCGAGGCCCGCGGCAGCAGGTTGAAGGTCTGGAAGACGAACCCGATCTCCTCGTTGCGGATGCGGGCGAGCTCGTTGTCGTTCATGGTGCTGACCTGCTTGCCGTTCAGCAGGTAGGTGCCCTTGGTGGGCGTATCGAGGCAGCCGATGAGGTTCATCAGCGTCGACTTGCCCGAGCCCGACGGGCCCATGATGGCGACGTATTCGCCCTTCTCGATCTGGATGCTGACCCCGCGCAGGGCGTGGATCTCCTCATCGCCCATTGTGTAGGTCTTCCAGAGGTCGTTGGTTTCGATGAGGGCCATGAACGAAGGGTCTCCCGCGGCGAAGGCGCTGCCGCCCTCATTTCATCACAGACGTCGGAAACGGGGGGGAGGTTCCTCGCCCGCCAGGGATTGCCGGGACTGCACGGGGTCACGTACGCTGGTTGCCCGGGTCGCGCGCCTCGCGGGCCCGCCATGCCCGTGACCGGCCGTTCCCTGTGCCTGGGTCACGAAGGAGTCGTGAATCATGGCAGTGGCACGCGTCACCGAGATCATCGCCGGGTCGAAGAAGAGCTTCGAGGATGCCGTCGAACAGGGCATCGCCCGGGCCTCCCGCACCCTCAAGAACATCGAAAGCGCCTGGGTGCAGGACCAGAAAGTGGTCGTGCAGAAGGGCAAAATCGTCGAGTACCGCGTCGCCATGAAGGTGACGTTCATTCTGGAAAAGTGATGGACCCGGGGCTCGGGGCCCGGGCCTAGCCCGTTACCCCTGCTCGTCCGCGTATTGCTCCTTCAATCGGGCGACAACGGCCGGATCCGCCAGCGTCGTGGTGTCGCCGAGGGCCTTGCCTTCGGCGATGTCGCGCAACAGCCGACGCATGATCTTCCCCGACCGCGTCTTGGGCAGGTCCGCGGCGAAGATGATGTCGTCCGGACGGGCGATGGCCCCGATCTTCATGGCGACGTGCTGCTTGAGTTCGTCGGCCAGCGCCTCCGACGTCGCCACGCCGTCCTTCACCGTCACGAAGGCCGCCACCGCCTGACCCTTGATCTCGTGATGTCGGCCGACGACGGCCGACTCGGCCACCTTCGGGTGGTCCACGAGCGCACTTTCGACCTCCATCGTGCCAAGGCGGTGACCGGCCACGTTCAGCACGTCGTCCACCCGGCCGAGCAGCCAGAAATAGCCGTCCTCATCGCGCTTGGCGCCGTCGCCCGCGAAGTAGATATCGGGCCAGCGGCTCCAGTACTGCGTGACGAACCGCTCCGAATCGCCGTAGATCCCGCGCAGCATCGACGGCCACGGCTTCGTCAGCGCCAGCAGGCCGCCGCCCTTCTCAACCGGCTCGCCCTTGTCGGTCAGGATCTGCGCCGAGATGCCGGGGAACGGCTGCGTGGCCGAGCCGGGCTTGGTGCTCGTGATGCCCGGCAGTGGCGTGATGAGGATCGACCCGGTTTCCGTCTGCCACCACGTATCCACGATCGGGCACCGTTCGCCGCCGATGTGCTGGTGATACCAGATCCACGCCTCGGGATTGATGGGCTCGCCCACCGACCCGAGCAGGCGCAGTGACGACATGTCGCGTTTCGCCGGCCAGTCGGTACCCCAGCGCATGAACGCGCGGATGGCGGTGGGCGCCGTATAGAACACGGTGACACCGTAGCGCTCGATGATCTCCCAGAACCGGTCGCGCTTCGGCCAGTCGGGCGCGCCTTCGTACATCAGCACCGTGGCGCCGTTGGCGAGCGGGCCGTAGACGACGTAGCTGTGCCCGGTGACCCAGCCGATGTCGGCGGTGCACCAGTAGACGTCGTCTTCTTTGAGGTCGAACACCCACTTGGTGGTGGCGTAGCAGCCGGTGAGATACCCGCCGGTCGTATGGACGATGCCCTTCGGCTTCCCCGTCGTGCCCGACGTGTAGAGGATGTAGAGCATGTCCTCGGCGTCCATCGGCTCGGGTTCGCAGTTGTAGGACGCCTCGTCCATGAGCTCGTGGTACCAGTGATCGCGGCCCGACTTCATGTGCACGCGCAGATCGGCGGCGCCGCGCTTCACCACGATGACGGACGTGATGGACGGCGTGCCCTCGAGGGCGTCGTCGGCCATCTGCTTGAGCGGCACGATGCTGCCGCGGCGGTAGCCGCCATCGGCCGTCACGAGCACCTTGCACTGCGAGTCGTTGATACGATCGCGGAGCGACTCGGCGCTGAAGCCGCCGAACACCACGCTGTGCACGGCGCCGATGCGCGCGCAGGCGAGCATGGCAATGGCCAGCTCGGGCACGAGCGGCATGTAGAGCGCCACGCGGTCACCCTTGACGACACCTTGCGCCTTCAGCACGTTGGCGAACTGCGAGACCTGGCGGTAGAGCGTGAAATAGGTGAGGGTGCGGCGCTCGCCCGGCTCGCCTTCCCAGATGATGGCGGCCTTGTTGCGGCGCGGGCCGCGGATGTGGCGGTCCACGCAGTTGACGCTGGCGTTGAGCTTTCCGCCCACGAACCATCTGGCGCAGGGCGGCGTCCACTCGAGCACCGTGTCCCACGGCCGCATCCAGTCGAGTTCCTTCGCGAAGCCGGCCCAGAAGGCTTCGGGGTCGGCGGCGGCGCGGGCGTAGACCTCGGGGTCGTTGACGTTGGCGGCGGCGCGGAACGCCGCACTCGGCTCGAAACGCCGGTCTTCGCTCAGGAGGGCGTCGATCGCCGAGGACTGGGCCGGGTAGTCTGACATGGGCCGATTCTACTGCCGGCCTATGCCAGGTGGCACATCCGATGCGGCGGGCTCAGTCGTAGTATTCGCGGCCGAGGTGCGTGATGAGCTCCTCGCCCTTGAGATACCGCAGCGTGTTCTTCAGCTTCATCAGCTGGATGAACAGGTCGTGCTCCGGATACACCTCGGGGGCGTGCATCGGCGCCTTGAAGTAGAACGACAACCACTCCTGGATGCCCGACATCCCCGACCGCTTCGCCAGGTCCAGGAAGAGCGCCGCGTCCAGCACGATCGGCGCCGCCAGAATCGAATCGCGGCACAGGAAGTTGATCTTGAGCTGCATCGGGTAGCCGAGCCAGCCCACGATGTCGATGTTGTCCCAGCCTTCCTTGTTGTCCCCGCGCGGCGGGTAGTAGTTGATCCGCACCACGTGCGAGATGTCCTTGTAGAGCTCCGGGTAGAGCTGCGGCTGGAAGATGTAGTCGAGCGCGCTCTTCTTGCTCTCTTCCTTCGTCTTGAAGCTCTCCGGATCGTCGAGCACCTCGCCATCGCGGTTGCCGAGGATGTTCGTCGAATACCAGCCCTTCACGCCGATCATGCGGGCCTTGAGACCCGGCGCGATGATCGTCTTGATGAGCGTCTGGCCGGTCTTCATGTCGTTGCCGGCCACCGGCGCCCCGGTCTGCGCCGCCAGTTCCAGCAGCGCCGGCACATCCGCCGTCAGGTTCGGCGCCGCGTTCGCGAACGGGATGCCTTCCTTGAGCGCCGCATACGCGTAGATCATGCTCGACGGAATCGCGTCGTCACTCGCCGCGAGGCCCGCCTCGAACGCCGCCAGCGTCTGGTGCACCGGCGCTTCCGTCATGAACACTTCGGTGCTGCCCGTCCACACCATCACCAGCCGGTCGCAGCCATGCTGCGCCTTGAACGCGCGGATGTCGGCGATGAGCTGCTCCGCCAGATCCTGCTTGTTCTTGCCGGTCTTCACGTTCGGGCCGCTCAGCCGCTTCACGTAACGCTGATCGAACACCGC
>JBIKUN010000108.1:0-16036 GCA_044347565.1 Vicinamibacterales bacterium
CCGCCGGCTCGGCCAGGATCTGGGCTTCGGGCCGCTCGTGATGGGCGGCACCATCGTGCTCTACGTGCTCTCGCTGCTCGTGGACGTCGCCGGGATGCGTCCCATCCTCGCTCCGAGTTCCATGGCGATCCGCCTGCTCGGCGCGAGCGGCTCGTATCCCGTGTTCGTCGAGGGCCGGTGGTGGACGGTGCTCACGGCGGGCTGGCTGCACGGCGGCCTCCTCCACATCGTGCTGAACATGTTGTGGATCCGGCAGCTGGCGCCGGCGGTGGCCGAACTCTACGGCCCGGGGCGGATGGTCATCGTCTACACGCTCGCCGGCGTCGTCGGCTTCACCTTCACATCGGTGGCCGGACGCTTCATCGGATTCCTGCCGATCATCGGCGGCGCGCAGCTCTCGCTCGGCGCCTCGGCCCCGATCTTCGGGCTGCTCGGCGCGCTCGTCTACTACGGCAACCGCACCGGCAGCCGGCACGTGCGCGAGGCCGGCCTGCAGTACGCCCTGATGATGGGGATCTTCGGGCTCATCATGCCGGGCATCGACAATCAGGCACACCTCGGCGGGTTCGTCGGCGGCTACGTCGCCGGCCTGCTGCTCGACCCCCTGAAGCCTGAGCGCGTCGATCATCTCGTCGGGGGCGCGGCCTGCCTCCTCATCACCCTTGTGGCCGTCGTCGCGTCGTTCATCACCGCCCTCCCGCTGCTCCTCAACTAGACGTACCGGCCGGCGGCGGTTCGAGTTCTTGAATCGGCGCCGCCCAAAAACCCGAACATCGGGCACTCTTCCGCCAGGTTGGCGTGGCTTCCCGCAGCCAAACGGCTGACGGATGGCACGGCCGCCGCAGGGCGGCTCGCCGCCGATCGGGCGGATTCAGGGCCCGGGAGGCCCCGGAACCCCTCCGGAGCCGCTGTTCGTCCCTTCCCTGCCTCCAGTCGTCACTTCCGAGTGGGCGGTCACCGAAACGATGCGCCGGACTGGGACGTCTCATGAAAACCGGGCATCACCTTTGCTGTAAGCCCGGCTGGACGTTCGCGCCGTTCGGTTGCGGGGCGGCTGTCCGTTTCCACGCCGGGAGCCGGTTGGCTCGTCGGCGTGTTGCACGACACCCCACAGGAGGCTATTTCCATGGCACGTTCGAGCAGGATTCTGCTCGCGCTGGCAGCAACAGTGCTGCTGGCCGTCCCGAGCGCGTACGCGCAGGGCGGCGGCGCGAGTTCGACCGGCAGTATCTCAGGTGAAGTCAAGGACGCGCAGGGCGGCGTATTGCCCGGCGTGACGGTGACGGCCACGAGCCCGGCGCAGATTGGCGCGCTCACGGCGGTCACGAACGAAGCCGGCATCTACCGCTTCCCGGCGGTGGCGCCCGGCGAGTACTCGCTCAACTACGAGCTGGCCGGCTTCGGGCAGGTCAAGCGTGACGGCGTCCGCATCACGCTCGGCTTCAACGCCCAGGTCAACGTGACGCTGGCGGTGGCCTCACTCAACGAAACGCTCGTCGTCAGCGGCGAGTCCCCGGTCATCGACACGACGGCCACCCGTCTGCAGACCAACTACGACGCGCAGAACCTCGCGGCGCTGCCGAACGCCCGCGATATGTGGTCGCTGCTCGCCACGACGCCCTCGGTCACGCTGAACCGCGTGGACGTCGGCGGCGCCACCATGGGCACGCAGACCACCTACTTCGCCTACGGCTACTCGGGCCAGAACCGCCCGCTCGTCGAGGGCATCAACACCACGGAAGGCACGTCGGCGGCCGGCTTCTATCTGGACTACGGCTCCTTCGACGAAGTGTTCATCGGTGCGGCGGCCAACTCGGCCGA
The DNA here is from genome assembly GCA_044347565.1 of Vicinamibacterales bacterium. Taxonomy (GTDB): domain Bacteria; phylum Acidobacteriota; class Vicinamibacteria; order Vicinamibacterales; family UBA2999; genus CADEFD01. The sequence goes on from JBIKUN010000108.1 coordinate 1,822, forward strand.
GATGCCCACCTCGGGCGTGCTCACGCAGTTCGTCAGCAAGAGCGGCGGCAACAGCCCCAGCGTGAACTTCTACTACGACATGGAAGATGAGCGCTTCCAGAGCCGCAACCTGGCGGCGGATCAGGTGCTGCCCACGCCGGGCGCGTCGATTCGCACCGACGGCAACCGGCTGGCCAGCTACAAGAACACCAACATCGGCATCGGCGGCCCCGTGCTCAAGGACAAGATCTGGGGCTTCGGCGCGTTCCTCGACCAGCGCAACTCGGTGGCGGCGCCGCCGGCCGGCAGCTTCCTCGACGGCACGCCGTTCGACACCAAGCTGCGCAACTACACCGGCAAGCTGACCTACCAGGTCAACCAGGCCAACAAGTTCGTGGCCTACCTGCAGCACGGCACGAAGACGCAGCCGAACCGCACCGACAGCAGCAACCGTCTGGGCGCGCCGATCCACATCACGGCCGATTCGACCACGCTGCAGGACTCGCCGAGCTGGGTCTACAAGGGCGAGTGGAACGGCACCATCGGCCAGAACGTGTTCGTCGAGTTCCGCGCCGGCCAGTTCGGCTACAACTTCGGCCTCGACAGCAACACCGGCGCCACCCGCTACGAGTCGCTCAACACCAACCAGGTGCTCGGCGGCGGCCGCGACTGGGAACTGCGCCGCCGGCGCAATCAGTACACGGGCGCGGTCAGCTACTTCAAGGACAACTTCCTCGGCGGCTCGCACAACCTCAAGGGCGGCGGCGAGTATCTGGATGAATCCGGCCAGACGCTGTGGAATCAGGCCTATGCCGACAACGTCATCCACTTCGTGGACGGCGCGCTCACCGGCCCCCTGTCGGCGACGACGCCGCGTTCGGTGCGCCTGCAGAACAACGCCGATTCGCTGAACGCCCTGGCCTCCACGAGCGCGTTCATCACCGACACCTGGACGGTCAACCGCCTGACGATGAACATCGGCGCACGCTTCGACCGCTACCGCGTGTGGCTGCCCGAGCAGACGCTGGCGGCCGGCCGCTTCGCCGCGGCACAGACCTTCGCCGAGCGCTCGAAGATCGTCGCCTTCAACCACATCGTGCCGCGCTTCGGCGCCAGCTACGACGTGATCGGCGACGGCAAGACGGTGGTGAAGGCCAACGTGGGCCGCTTCTACTTCAACACCGGCGTGAATCTCGCCGATGCGCTCAACCCGAACACCGCGAACCAGTTCAGCGACTTCGTGTGGAACGACCTGAACAACGACCGCGTCTTCCAGAACGGCGAACAGGGCGCGCTCGAGCAGCGCTTCGGCGGCAGCTCGAACGTGTCGCTCGCGAGCGACTTGAGCAATGCCTACACGGACGAGGCGTCGGTCTTCGTCGAGCGGTCGGTTATGGCGGACCTCGGCGTGCGCGCCGGCTTCGTGTGGAAGAAGGACAACAATGGCTGGCAGCAGGTGAACTCGCTGCGTCCGGACAGCGCCTACAACGTGCCTGTCACGGTCACCGATCCCGGTTCAGACGGCGTGGTCGGCACAAGCGACGACCGCCCGTTCTCGGCCCTCAACCTGAACCCCGCGCTGCTCGGCCAGTCGAACCAGCTCGTCACCAACATCGACGGCTACGAGGGCACCTACCGCACGCTCGAGTTCTCGGCCAACAAGCGCTACTCGAACCGCTGGTCGGCACTGGCGTCGTTCTCGTACACCTGGACGCAGGAGTTCGGCAACAACTACTTCAACAACCGCTTCGGCACCGCCGTGTCGAACTTCGCGTTCTTCGGCAGCTTCCCGACCAACCCGAACGAGAAGACCGAAAACGAGTTCGGCAACTGGAACGGCAAGCTCTCGGGCACGATCGACGCGGGCTGGGGCATCAACGTGACCCCGGTGTGGAAGGTGCAGAGCGGTGCCCCGTACGGCCGCTTCTTCCAGGCCACGCTCAACTACGGCAACCAGCTGATTCTGGCGGAGCCGATCGGCGAGCGCCGTCAGGACGCCATCTCGGTCATCGACATCCGCGCCGAGAAGCGTCTGCGTTTTGGCAGCAAGGCCCGCGCGGCCGTGTTCGTCGACGTGTTCAACCTGACCAACTCGAACACCGCCGTCAACATCAACTGGCGTGGCGGCACGGCCTTCGAGCGCGCCACGACGGTGCTTGGCCCGCGTATCGCCAAGGCCGGTGTGAAGTTCGACTGGTAAGGGCAGGTTCCGGGGCACGGCCCGGAACCTGACGACGCGAAGGGCCGGGCGGCACTGCCGTCCGGCCCTTTTGATCGCCGATGAGCTCGATGCTCCGGCTCCTGCCGGAGCATCCCGGCGACGCCTTCGCGTGCCATCGCTCCGTCGTCCACCACCATCGCCCGGATCCTCGTCACGCCACCCCCTCCGCCATCAGGTCCGCCACGACCGGGTGTTCGAGAGCCCGACGCCGTGTTCGAGATCGGACAGGCGGGGCTCGACATCGCGATGCATGTGCGCCGAGACGGTGTTGAGCGTGTTGAAGAGGAGTGCAGCCGGGTCCGGCGCTGCGGCGTCAGAACGCGCGCAGTGTCGCCGCGCCGAAGACGACCCGCAGACCGATGACGCCGGTGCGCGCGGACATGCGTTCCCTGTCGGCCGGCCTCGCGCCGATGTCAACCCGGCGTGCCGTCTGGTCATTCCGACGCTCGTCCCGCGAACGCTACAGCGTGTCGGGCTCGAGCAGCAGGAAGCCGAGCGGCGGCACGACGAGCGAGAGCGTGTGCGAATGCCCGTGCGACGGCGTGTCGTCGGCCACGACCGCGCCCGCGTTACCCGCGCCGCTGCCACCGTAGCATGTGGCGTCGCTGTTCAGGCGCTCGCGCCAGCGTCCGCCCACGGGCACGCCGATGCGATAACCGTGACGCGGTGTGGGTGTGAAGTTCACGACGGCGGCCACGACACCGCCGGTCGCCGGATCGTGGCGCAGCAGCGAGATGACGCTGTTGTCGGAGTCGTGGCAGTCGATCCACGAAAACCCGGCCGGCGAGTCGTCGTCGGCCCAGAGCGGCGCCGTGCCCCGATAAGCCAGATTCAGATCGCGCACCCACTGCTGCAGGCCGGTGTGGCGCGGATCGCCGAGCACCGCCCAGTCGAGTTCCCAGTCGTGGTTCCACTCGCGCCACTGGCCGATCTCGGCGCCCATGAAGAGCAGCTTGCGGCCGGGATGCACGAACATGTAGCCGAAGAGCGCGCGCAGCGTCGCATGCTGCTGCCAGCTGTCGCCCGGCATCTTCGCGAGCAGCGACTTCTTCCCGTGCACGACCTCGTCGTGCGAGAACGGCAGCAGGTACTTCTCACTGAAGGCGTAGAGCAGCGAGAAGGTGATCTTGTCGTGGTGCCACTTGCGGAAGATCGGGTCCTGAGCGCAGTAGGCGAGCATGTCGTGCATCCACCCCATGTTCCATTTGTGGGTGAAGCCCAGCCCGCCGAGGTGTACGTCGCGCGTCACGCCGGGCCACGACGTGGATTCCTCGGCCATCAGCGCCACGCCGGGCTGATCCGCGCGCACGACACTCGTGAGGTGGCGGAGGAACTCCACGGCGTCGAGGTTCTCGCGGCCGCCGTACTGGTTCGGCACCCACTCCCCGGCCTTGCGCGAGTAGTCGAGGTAGAGCATCGACGCTACCGCGTCCACGCGCAGGCCGTCGAGATGGAACTCGCGCAGCCAGAAGAGCGCGCTGCTCACGAGGAAGGACCGCACCTCGTGGCGGCCGTAGTTGAAGATGAGCGTGCCCCAGTCCTGATGCTCGCCCTGCCGCGGGTCGGCGTGTTCGAAGAGCGCGGTGCCGTCGAAACGCGCGAGACCGTGCGCGTCCTTCGGGAAGTGGCCGGGCACCCAGTCGAGCAGCACACCGAGGCCGGCTTCGTGGCAGGCGTCGACGAAGCACTTGAAGTCGTCGGGTGTGCCGAAGCGGCTCGTCGGCGCGAAGAAGCCGATGACCTGGTAGCCCCACGACCCGGTGTAGGGATGCTCCATCACCGGCAGCAGTTCGATGTGCGTGAAGCCGAGGTCACGCACATACGGCACGAGCGTGGCGGCCATCTCGCGGTAGGTCATCGTGCGACCGCCGTGTTCGGCACGTTTCCACGACCCGAGGTGCACCTCGTAGACCGACATCGGCGCCGCGGCGCGCGGCGCGCTCCGCGCGGTCATCCACGCCTCGTCGCGCCAGGTGTAGCCGCCCTGCCAGACGACCGAGGCCGTGTCGGGCGGCGCCTCGAACCAGCGTCCGAACGGATCGGCCTTCTGGAAGATGCGTCCGCGCGCGTCGCGAATCTCGAACTTGTAGCGCGGCCCGGCGCCGAGGCCCGGCAGGAAGATCTCCCACACGCCGGCGTTGGCCACGAGCCGCATGGGATGCGTGCGGCCCTCCCAGGCGTTGAAGTCGCCCACTACGCTGACGCGCGCCGCGTTTGGTGCCCACACGGCGAAGTGCACGCCGGGTGTGCCGCCATGCGACACGACCCGCGCGCCGAGCGCGTCGCAGGCGCGGTGATGTGTGCCCTCGGCCAGCAGGTGCGCGTCGAGTTCGCCGAAGATCGGCCCGTAGCGGTAGGGGTCGTCGACCTCGTGCACGACGCCGTGCGGCTCGGTCACGACCAGGCGGTAGTCGGGCACCGGACCGGACGGCAGCGCCGTCTCGAACACACCGGCCGGGTGCACCCGCGTCATCGCACGCGCGACGCCATCCGGCCGCGTCACGAGCGCGATCGCGGCGGCGCCGGGGCGGAAGGCCCGCACAACCTGACCAGCCGCCGTGACCTGCGGACCGAGGACGCCGAACGGGTCGCGATGGCGGCCCGCGACGAGCGCGTCGAGATCGGCGGCAGAGATCGTGGACAGCTCGGGCATGGGCGGGCTGTGGCGATTGTACTGTTGGCCGAGAGCGCCGGATCCCGCGATATCATCGTCGGATGACATCAGGACTGTATGCCCGCTTTGCGACGAGCGCCGGGACGTTCGTCGTCCGCCTCTTCGAGAAGGACACGCCGAAAACCGTCGCCAACTTCGTGGGCCTCGCCGAGGGCACGAAGGCGTGGAAGGATCCGGTCACGGGCGAAAGCCGCTCGACGCCCTTCTACAACGGCCTCATCTTCCACCGCGTCATCGCCGACTTCATGATCCAGGGTGGCTGCCCGAACGGCAACGGTATGGGCGGCCCCGGCTACAAGTTCGAGGACGAGTTCGTGCCCACGCTCACGCACTCGAAGGCCGGCATCCTCTCGATGGCCAACGCCGGGCCCCACACGAACGGCAGCCAGTTCTTCATCACGCTCGTGCCGACACCGTGGCTCGACAACCGGCACTCGGTGTTCGGGGAAGTGGTGGAAGGGATGGATGTCGTGACCGCGATTGGCACGACGAAAACCGGCCGGCAGGACCGGCCGGCGACCGACATCACGATCGACGCGCTGACGATTGAGCGCGTGGCGTAAGCGTGACGGCGGTTACGGCCGGGCCGACGTGTCGCGCTCGCGGCGGTCTGCCCGGTCGTCGGCCTTCGTGCCGCTGCGCCGTACCATCACCGAGATGCCGGCCAGCACGACCGACAGCAGGGCCATTGACGCGAGCTCCGGCACTTCCGAGGCGCGCGTCATGGCCTCTGCCGTAATGCCGGCACCGAAGACCATCGTCGCGAAGAGGGGCATCGCAGAGAACACTATTCTACTCAACACCTGCCTAAGCGCCAGTCCGCTCTGCCCTCCCTCACGCACTGCGTTTCCCTGATTTTTCAGATGTTTTCGATGCACGCGCCACGTCAAGGCCGGGCTTGATTCTCTGCGGGCCAGATCCAGTCATCGACGGAACCGACCACAGATCCGTCAGCAGCGGGAGCGTCGCGGGGCGGGCGGGGCGGGAGCGGCCGATCCGCTCCCGCGCGCGCCAGTGGGCCTTACATGCTCGACGGCTTGTTGATGGCCGCGGCGATGTTCGTAAGCGCCAGCTCGAGCGTCTTGCGCGAGGTAGCGACGTTCATGCGCATGTGGTGGTCGCTGCCCTTGCCGTACGACTGGCCGGCGTTCAGGTGCACGCGCGCGTGCTTCACGAGGTAGCGCTCGAGCATCTGCTCCTTCGTGAGCATCGGCGCATCGGCGGCCTTCGTGCGGTTGTAGTCGGCCGCCATCTTCGCCGTGCCGATCTTCTCGGCGAACTCGGTGAAGTCGAGCCACATGAGATACGTGCCCTGCGGCTTGTGCGTGCGCACGCCCGGCAGCTTCGAGTTCACGTAGTCGGTCGTGAAGCTGGTGTTGCCGTCGACGTACTCGACCGCCTGGCTGAGCCACTCCTCGCCTTCGGGCGTGTAGGCGCCCATGTTGGCGATGATGCCGAGGGTGTTCAGCTCGGCGCGGTGCTGCTGCTTGATGCGGGCGAGGTAGTCGGGGTTGGACGTGTAGAACCAGGCGATCTTGTGGGCCGCGAGGCCGAACGATTTGCTGGCCGCCTTGAAGGTGATGCTGTTGTCGACCACGGCCTTGTTGGGCAGGCTGGCAAACGGCGTGTACTTCTGCCCCTTGGACACCCAGTCGCAGTGGATTTCGTCGGCGAGCACGACGACGCGGTGCTTCAGGCAGATTTCGCCGATGCGCAGCAGATCGGCCTGCGACCAGCAGTTGCCGGTCGGGTTCTGCGGATTGCAGAGGATGAAGGAGTTGGTGTCGACGCTGATCTGCTTCTCGAACGCCTCGAAGTCCATCGCGAAGGAGCCGTCGGCGTTCTTCTTGAGCAGCACTTCTTCCTTGTCGGTCCAGCTCGCGGTGAGGTCACCGTAGAAGCCGTTGTAGGTCGGCGTCTGCAGCAGCACCTTGGTGCCCTTGGGCGAGAACGCCTTGAGCGTGGCGATGAGACCGGGATGCACGCCCATCGTGATGATGGCCTGCGACGGCTCGAACGTTACGCCGTAGTGGCGCTTGTTCCACGCGGCGACGTTCTCGAGGAACGCGGCCGGCATGTCGAGATAGCCCCAGTTCTCGTGCTCGAGGCGTTCCTTGAGCGCCTTCGTGATCGACGGCGCGGCGCGGAAGTCCATGTCGGCGATGCCCATGCCGACCTGCACGGCGTCCTTGCCGAACACGCGGATCTGCTGGTCGTACTTCACCGAGTTCGTGCCGAACCGGTTGTACGGGGTGTCGAAGTCGTACTTGGTGGCGGTGGCCGAAAGGCTGGCCGCCGAAACGACCGCCGGGGCGCCGCCGCCCACGGCGCCGAGCAGCGCGGTCATGCCCGCGTTCTGAAGAAACGACCTGCGCCCGAGCCCGTAGTGCTTCGACATGTGTATCTCTCCGTCAGCGGAATCCGCACCCGGCCGACATGGCCGGATGGGCGTGACGCCTGAACGAAACGACTCATACTAAACCCAACGCCCCCGGCTGGATGACTTTTCTTCGGGGAGGCCATGCCATTAGCGGATGGGCGTCTTCCCGCCGGACGGGTCCTGCGCGGGCGCCCCCGCGGCGGGCTCACGGCGCGGCGGGGGCCAGCGGCACGGGCGCCGAGCCGAGCGGCGCGCGCGCGGTGTAGAGACGCGCCACGAGACGTCCGGCCGCCATATCCTCGCGATCGCGACCGCGCAGCGTGAGCGTGCCCTGCGCCGAGGGCTGGCCGCGCATCAGCAGGTGCGCCACGATGGGCCCGACGCGTGTGCCGTCCATCCGGTGCACGGCGATGGCGAGCGCGTCCGTGGCGGTCGTCGACGCCGTGTAGGTGAGCGCGCCGGTGGTCGCGTCCCAGGTGAGCCGGACCGACGCCTCGGCGGGGCTGCCGGCCGTGGCTGGCGCACCGAGCGTGAGCGCGGTCACGACCGGCGCCGGCGCCTTGCCGTGCACGAGCGGCGGCGTGCTGAACGGCGCGCGGCGGGGCGACATCGCCTGCTCCCACGCGTGGGCGCGGGCGAGCAGGGCCGATTCCGAGAAGGCCGGCCCGAGCAGCTCGATGCCGATCGGCAGACCGTCGGCCGTGAAGCCGGCGGGCATCGAGAGGGCCGGCAGGCCGGTGGTGGCACTCAGCTGGCAGGTGGTGCCGATCTGCGCCTCGCCGATGAGCGTGGGCTTGCGGCGCAGCGTGGGATAGACGAGCACGTCGAGCGTCTGCCCTTCGAGCACCGCCTCCACCGCCGCGCGCAGCGCGCGCCGCTTCACGAGCGCCTGCCGGTAGTGTTCCGACTCGCGCACCGTGGGCTGGTTGCGCAGCCGGAAGGTCTGTTCGAGCGCATCGTGGTTGAGCCCGCGATCGAGAATCTCGCCGAGACTCTTCACGGGCGCGCCGGGATGTCGCGCGAGATACGCCGCGAGATCGAACTTGAACTCATCGGCGATGACGCTGCTTTCGGCGAGCAGATCGTCGAGGCCCGGCACCGTCGCCTCGACCACCTCGGCGCCCTGCGCCTTCATCGCGTCGAGCGCCTTGCGCACGATCGCGGCGACTTCCTCGTCTTCGGGCGCGGTGCCGAAGAGCGCGCGCAGCACGCCAATCCGCGCCCCCTTGAGAGTGGCGCCGGCGAAGGCGTCGCGATACGACCGCGGCACGTGCGCCGCGGCGCCGGCCGTGACGGCATCCAACGGGTCGGGCCCGACGGTGGCATCGAGCACGAGGGCGAGATCGGTCACGGTGCGCGCGAGCGGACCGGCCACGTCCTGCGTGTCCGAGAGCGGCATCACACCCGTGCGGCTCGAGAGTCCGCGCGTGGCGCGCAGCCCGACCAGGTTCTGGTTGGCCGCCGGAATACGGATCGAGCCGCAGGTGTCACTGCCCATGCCCGCGGCCGCGAAGCTCGCCGCCACGGCCGCGCCGGTACCGCCGCTCGACCCGCCCGGCACCCGCTGCAGGTCGTAGGGATTACGCGTCTGCCCGGTCAGCGAGGCGATGGTCGTGATGCCGGCCGCCAGTTCGTGCATCGTCGTCTTGCCGAGAATGACGGCGCCGGCGGTGCGCAGCTTCTGCACCTGGAAGGCATCCGCCGCCGGCTGCAGCAGCGCAAGCCCGAGCGTGCCGCCGGAGGTGGGCATGCCGGCCGTGTCGTAGTTGTCCTTCACGAGGACCGGAATGCCGTGGAGCGGCCCGCGCGGCCCACGCGCCGCGCGTTCGCGGTCGAGGGCGTCGGCCTCGTCGAGCGCCTTCGGATTGAGCAGCACGATCGCATTCAGCGCCGGCCCGGCCTGATCGTAGGCCGCGATGCGCGCCAGGTACGACTGCACGAGCTGCCGCGACGTCACGCGGCCGTCGGTCTGCGCCGCCTGCAGGTCGACGATGCTGCGCTCGTGCACCTCGAAGAGCGGCGCTGGCGGCGGCACGGCGCCCCGCCGCGCCCGCGGCTGCGCCTCGAGCGACGGACCAACGGAGAGAACGACCAGACTCAACAGGACGGCAACACGATGTGCAGACATAGGCAGGGCGATTGTAGATAGATTTGGGCATGACACTTCCCTGCCCTTCCTGCGGACGCGCGAATCGCATTCCCGCCCGCCATCTGGCCGACACCGGCCGCTGCGGCGCCTGCCGGCAGGCGCTGCCGCCGCGATCGGCGCCGCTCGACGCCGATCCGGCCACCTTCGACGAGGTGATGGCCGGCGCCGCCGTACCGGTGCTCGTGGACTTCTGGGCCCCCTGGTGCGGTCCGTGCCGCATGGCCGCGCCGGCGGTGGCGAGCGTCGCCGCGGACCTGGCCGGCCGGGCCCTCGTGCTCAAGGTGAACACCGACGAACACCCGGAACTGGGTGCCCGGTTCGGCGTGCGCGGCATCCCGAACTTCGTGGTGCTGAGCGGCGGACGCGCCGTGCACCAGCAGGCCGGGGTGGTGCCGGCGGAGGAGATGGCGCGCTGGCTGCTAGATGCGGCGGCCGCCGGGCGGCGCTAAGCCTGCACGGGAGAATATCCGAGGAAATCAGGCAGGGGATGGTGGACAACGGCGTGCGCCAACCCTGCGGGCTGACGCGCACTTTCTTCCTGTGTCACGATCCGGAGGATGCCCCGCGCCGGACTCTGGACGCTTGCCGCCTTCGGCGTCGTGTACATCGGGTGGGGCTCCACCTTCCTGGCCGTCAGGGTGGCCGTCGGGTCGATTCCCCCGTTCATGGTCGGGGCGTCCCGGAATCTGGTGGCCGGCGCCGCTCTGGTCGCCGTGGCCCTTGCCACCGGCGCCGCCCGGCCGAGCGGCCGGGCCCTGCGGCAGGCCTTCGGCATCGGCACGCTGATGTTCGTCGCCAATCACGGCGCGATTGCCTGGGCCTCCACCCGTAACCCGTCGGGCATCACGGCGCTGCTCGTTGCCACCATTCCGCTCTGGATCGCGGTGCTCGAATGGGTGCGCGGCGTCGGCGAGCGGCCCTCGCCACAGGCCATGTGGGGCATCGGCCTCGGCTTCCTCGGCTCGGTGCTGCTCTTCTGGCCCGTCGGGGACACGCCGCACGTCGACCCACTGGCCTCGCTCGTCACCGCCGGCGCGGCGATGTCGTGGGCGGCCGGCACGCTCAAGGCCCGGCGCGCGCACCTCTCGGATTCGGTCACCAGGGCCACCGGGCTGCCGATGCTGCTCGGCGGCCTGGCACTCGCCGCGCTGGCCGGCGTGGCCGGTGAATGGCAGGCGCTCGACGTGGCGACGGTGACGGGCCCGGCCTTCGGCTCGCTCGTCTACCTCATCGTGATGGGCTCGTGGCTCGGCTTCAGCGCGTATCTGTTCCTGCTGCGCACGATGCCGGCGTCTCGCGTGGCCACCTATGCCTATGTGAACCCGATCGTGGCCCTCGCCCTTGGCGCGTGGCTCGGCGGCGAGCCGCTGGCGGTCATGACGCTCATCGCCGCCGCGATCAGTCTGGCCGGCGTGTACTTGTCCGTGTCCGCGCGCTGAGGGCCGGTCGCCCGCCGCGACACGTTGTCGCAGCGGGCGCGAACGCGACAACGTGTCTCACCAGCGCCGGCGGCGGCGCCTTCACGATGTTCCGATCCGCGGGACTGTCTGCCCGCGTGAAGGGAGCATCCCGTGGGACGTCAGTGGCGAGCAGTGTGGATGGTGAGCGCGATCGTGTGTGTGCTCGGCGTGGGGCGGGCCGTGGCTCAGGAGGGCGGCGTGCTCACGGGCACGGTCGTGGACGAGTCGGGCGGCGCGATCGCCGGGGCAGCCGTGCGCGTCGTGCGCGATGCCGTGAGCGTGCACACGGGCACGAGTGACGCATCGGGCAACTTCCGGATCACCGGCATCGCGCCGGGCCGCTACATCGTGGAGGTTACCCAGGGCCTGTTCGTGCCGGCCTCCGCACCGGTCACGATCGGCGCCGACACGCCCGCGGACGTGCGTCTCGTGCTGCGCGTCAACACCGTGCGTGAAGCCGTGACGGTCACCGGCGCCCGGCCGCCCGAGGGCGTCGTGCTCGATGCGCCGGCAGGGACCGGCTCGCGGATGGCGCTCACCGTGCGTGACACACCCGCCAGCATCACGATCGTGCAGCGCGCCGTCATCGACGAACGCGGCGCCACCGACACGCAGGAAATCCTGAAGAACGTGCCCGGCATGACGGCCGCCGCCCCGCCGGGGTCGGCCGGGTCGGTCAGTTATCGCGGCTTCGGCGCCGCGTCACTGACGCAGCTCTTCAACGGCATCACGGTGCAGTACGACGCCATCGCCGCCCGGCCCGTGGACGCGTGGGTCTACGACCGCGTCGAAGTCATCGGCGGGCCGTCGACCTTCCTCTACGGCGCCGGCGCCGTCGGGGGCTCAATCAACTACGTCACGAAAATCGCCGATACGGCGCGGAACCTCGTAAACGCGCAGGTGCGCGTAGCGTCGTTCGGCACGCTCGAAGGCGCACTTGGCGTGAACCGGCGCTTCTCGACCGGCCGCGTGCGGCACGCCGTGCGCCTCGACGCCAACCAGAGCCACGCCGACGGCTTCGTGGAGGGCGCCGTGCGCAACGCGCTCTCATCCGCCGGCTCGTGGCGCGCCGACGTCGGTCGCCGCGTCTCGCACACCCTCGCGGTCGAGTATCAGAACGAACAGGCGGACCGGCCGTACTGGGGCACGCCGCTCCTGAATCCAACCACCGGGAACGGGCGCATCCTGCCGTCCACACGCTTCACCAACTACAACTCCTCCGACGGCATCTACGAGCAGACGGTCACCTGGGCGCGGTCGGTCACCGAAGTCCGCGCCGGCCAGACGCGGTTCTCCAACACGGCCTACTTCTACGACGCGCTGCGCGACTACCGGAACGTCGAGGTCTACCGCTTCAACGCCGCCAACACCGCCGTGTCGCGCACCTCGCCACTCCTGCAACGGCACGATCAGCAGCTCAAGGGCTCGCGCCTCGAAGCCGCGGGCTCAGGCCGGATCGCCGGCCTCGCCACCGACTGGTCGGCCGGGCTCGACGTGAGCGCCAACACGCAGACGCGTTTCCCGCTGTCGCTCGGCCTCACCGTGAGCACGGTCGATCCGGTGTCGTTCACGACCGAGACCTTCTTCAGCATCCCCGGCATGGTGCGGGGCTTCGTGCCCGACCGCACCAACGACGTCACGACGGTGGCTGGGTTCGTCGAGAACCGGATCGTGTTCGGCGACCACGTGAGCCTCGTCACGGCCGCCCGCGCCGAGCGGATTCAGCTCGAAGGCACCAACCGCCGCCCGGCCACGGTCTCGGTCACGAATCCCGCGACGTTCGAGAACATCTACACGCCGGTGACCGGTCGCGCCGGCCTCGTCTACAGCCCGACGCCCGCCGCGAACATCTACCTGCAGGCCAGCACGGCCGCCGATCCGCCCTCCGGCATCCTCACGACGGCCAGCTTCGCGCAGGTGCGCGACTTCGATCTCACGACCGGCCGGCAGCTCGAAGTGGGCACCAAGCTCGATCTGCCACGCGGGCTCGGCTCGGCGACCTTCGCCGCCTTCGGCATCGTGCGGAAGAACCTGGCCATCGCCGACCCGCTGAACCCGGGCGTCACGATTCCCGTGGGCCAGCAGTCGTCACGCGGCATCGAAGCGGCACTCACGCTCAGGCCGCACCGCACGGTGCGCGGCGAGACCAACTACGCCTGGGTGGACGCACAATTCGACGATCTGATCGAGAACGTCGGCGGCGTGGCCGTGTCGCGCAACGGCAACGTGCCCGGCAACACGCCCACGCATGTGGCGAACGCCTGGGTCACGGTGACGCCGGTTGCCGCGCTGGACCTCGGCATGGACGCGCGCTGGGTGTCGTCGCGTTTCGGCAACACCGCCAACACGATTGGCGACGAGGCCTACAGCCTGGTCGGCGCGTTCGCGACATGGCGCGTGAACCAGCGTCTGCAAGTGACGGCGCGTGGACGCAACCTCGCCGACACGGTCTACGCAGCGTCGGTCACCGGCACGCCGATGTTCTTCCTGGGCGCGCCGCGGCAGTTCGAGGTGCTCGCGCGGGTGGCGTTCTAGTCGTTCGCGGGATGTTCGGTTTCGGTGAGCCAGGCCGTGACGGCGATCGTCAGCACGGCGATCGCCGCTTCGGCCTGGATGACCGGCACACGCGGCGCCTCGCCGGCGCGGACGCGCTGCCAGTTGACGAATCCGCAGCCGCCGATGGCGCCTACGAGCGCGAGCTTGGCGAGCAGCAGCCGGCCGTAGGTCGTCTCGACGAGGGCGGCGACGCTGCCCAGGTACACCCACGCGAGTACGACGCCTGACACGCCGGCCGCCGCGGCACACGCGAGCGCCAAGGGCGAGAAGCGGCCGATGAGGGCGGCCACGGCATCCATGCGTGCGGCGGACGGCGCGCGTCCACTCGCGAGCGCGAGCACGACGACCGTGCCGAGCCAGGCGCCGGTGACCGCCAGATGCAGCGAATGCAGGATGCCGCGCCAGAGCGTGCCGGCGCCGTGACCGAGGAAGGGCGCCACGAGAATCGCGGCGATGAGCGCGAGCGCGTAGAGCAGCAGACCGCGCAGCGCGCGGAGGCGCCAGCTCGCGAGGGCCACGCCCACAGCGGTGGCGGCGTGCCACTGCCACGACCCGCCCCAGCGGCTGTCGATGACGACGAGCCGCAGCGTGTCGAGCTGCACGGCGCCGGCCGGGCCGTCGATCGCCACGGCGTGCGCGAGCGCGCGGAGCACGATGGCGGCAACGCCGAGCAAGCCGGCCACGCGCGCCAGCCGTGCCAGCCCCGGCACGAGCGCCTCAGCGCGCCGATCGCGCGCGAGTCCGAGCGCCACGGCGGCGCCCGTGCCACACAGGAGCGCGAGGTAGCCGGGCAGCT
>JBIKUN010000015.1:0-50413 GCA_044347565.1 Vicinamibacterales bacterium
CGCGCCGGGCCGCGGCGATGACGTTGCGGCCGTCGCCGGAGCCGAGATCCATCACCAGGTCGCCGGCGGTGACCTGCGCCATGTCGAGCATCTTCTCGACGAGCGCCGGCGGCGTCGGCACCCACACCACGTCCTTGCCGCCCTGGCCGATCTCGGGCTCGTACGACTTCTGCGGCGTCTGCGCGAACGCGGTCGCGCCCGACAACGCCACGAGCGACAGCGCGATGAGCGCGGCGCGCATCAGAGGCCCGCGCGGGTTTCCTCGGCCATGAACTTCACCACCTGCCGCAGGTCGCCGCCCGAGCGCGTGAAGGCGGCCAGCTGGCGATCGGCGCCAGTGCCGTGCTCCATGATCCAGCGGATGTGGGCGATCTCCTGACGGCTGCCGAGCTCCGTCACCGCGTCGTCCACGAGGCCCAGATACTCTTCGAGCAGCTGCCGCTCCGGGACTTCCGTCTCGCGGCCGAAGTCGATGAGCGCGCCGTCGATGCCGTAGCGGCTGGCCCGCCACTTGTTCTCCATGATGAGGGCGCGGCTGTAGGGCCGCCACGCCTGGTTCTTCTCGTGCAGCTTCCACAGCGTGTAGACCGTGGCCTGGATGAGCGCCGCGATACCGAGCGTTTCGTCGACGCGCATCGGCAGGTCGCAGATGCGCACTTCGATCGTCGGGAAGAACGGATGCGGCCGCACGTCCCACCAGATCTTCTTGGCGTTGTCGATGCAGTTGGTGCGGATGAGCAGGTTGACGAAGCTTTCGTAGTCGGCCCAGCCCTTGAAGGTGTCGGGGATGTTGGTGCGCGGGAACTTGTCGAAGACCTTGCAGCGATACGACTGGAGGCCGGTGTTCATGCCGAGCCAGAAGGGCGAGTTGGCCGAGAGCGCCAGCAGGTGCGGCAGGAAGTAGCGGATCTGGTTCATCAGGTGGATGACCGTCTCGCGGTCTTCCACGCCGATGTGCACGTGCAGCCCGAAGATGAGGTTCGAGCGAGCCACGAGCTGCATGTCCTCGACCACCTGCAGGTAGCGCTCGTCGGGCGAGATGTCCTGCACGCGCCAGTCGGCGAAGGGATGCGTGGCGCCGGCCACGAGCTCCAGCCCGTGTTCGTGCGCGAGCGAGACCATCTGGCGGCGCAGGCCCACGAGATCCGCGCGGGCTTCGGTCATGTCGCGGCACACCCCGGTGCCGACTTCCACGACCGCCTGGTGCATCTCCGACTTGACCTTCTCCTTCATCACCCGCTTGCCCTGCGCCATGAGCTCGGTCTGGATGTGCGAGCGCAGGTCGAAGGTGACCGGGTCGACGGTCTGGTACTCCTCCTCGATGCCGAGAGAGAAGGACGGGCGCGTCACTTGCGGCCCCCGAGCATGGCCGACCAGCGGTAGGCGGGCGGGGCGGGCGGCTCCTGCGCCTTCGTCACGGCGAAGGCCGCCACCGCGTCGACGATCCATGAGAAGTTCTCCGCGCCCACCGAATGCGGGTCGGCGTCGGGCGCCGGGTTCATGAAGTCGATGGCGTAGGGCACGCCGTCTTCCACCGCGAACTCCACCGTGTTGAGGTCGTAGCCGAGGGCGCGGCAGAGCGTGAGCGCGTCACGCCGCACGCGGTCGATGAGCGCCGCCGGGTAGGTCGGCGGATCCTTCACGTAGCGTTCGTGGAACGGCGCCCGTGGATCGTAGGGCATGATGTGCACCGATTCCTGGCCCACCACGTAGCAGCGGAAGTACTCCGTGAACTGCACGGCCTTCTGCAGCGTCATGCACAACGTGCGCGTCTGGTCGTAGCTCTGGAAGAACTCCTCGCGCGACTTCACCTGGAACACATCGCGCCAGCCGCCGCCATCGAACGGCTTCAGGAAGGCGGGGAAGCCGACGTACTCGAACACCTCGTCCCAGTTGAGCGGGTAGGTGAGGTTGCGCATCGACTTGTCGGTCGTGCCCGGCGGATGTTCCTTGTGCGGCAGCACCACCGTGGGCGGCACGGCCACGCCCAGACGTGTCGCCAGCGCGTAGTTGAAGAACTTGTCGTCGGCGCTCGACCAGAACGGGTTGTTGATGACATAGGTGCCGTCGAGCACCGCCGTCTTGAGCCAGGCGCGGTAGAACGGGATGTCGTGGGAGATGCGGTCCACGACCACCCGGTAGGGGCAGGGCCCCTCCATCTTCACGCCGCCGATCTGCACGAACTCGGCGGTGACCCCGGGCACGCCCATGGCGTTGATGCGCTCGACGAGCGCGCCGGGGAAGACGTTTTCCATGCCGAACAGGACGCCGATCGTGGCCATAGGTGGGGTGCTCCGCGGCCTCAGCTTATCAGCGTGATGGCTTATTCCGCAGCGTGCCGCTTGTCTCAAGAACGGTGGCATCTACACCCTGGACGGGTATGACGACCAGTGCGGCGCCGCCCAGCGGGCGCCCCTCGTGGGCATCGCGACGCCGAATCCCGATGGCAGCATCGGCTTCGGTCTCAATATCGTGACCGTGCCGAGCGGGCTCTCGGTGCACGTGGAATCCCGCGTCAGCCTGGGCACCCTCGGCGATCCGTGGACCGACAGCGCCGGCAACAGCGGCACGCTGGTGTTCAACGGCGCGGCAGCCGGTGCCGCGCGCCCGGCGCCGGCGGTGCCCGGCACCGTGCTCGCCGTGGGCAGCATCCCCGGCACGGCCATCGCCAACAGCGCAGTGGGCACCACGCAGATTGCCAACGGTGCGGTGACGAGCGCCAAGACGTCGAATGAGCCCGGGGTCTCCTGCACCTTCATGAACACGGTGGTCGACCTGTCATCCACCCCCGGGTCCGCCGCCAGCACCGCCATGCGTGTGCCGGCCAATGGCTTCGTGAAGATCGAAGTCACGGGACAATGGAGAAACGCGGGCGCGGGGAGTGATGAGGCATTCTGTCCTGCAGGGCGTTGCGACCAGGCACCGGCAAGCGGTGTCTGGTCGCTTCCCGCTCCCGGCCGTCCCATCAAGACGGCGGCGCACCTGCCGATTCCCCGGGCATGACGCATCCAGGCCGCGCCCTCGTCCTGCTCGCCCTGTCGTTTGCCTGCCTGCCGTCGCCGCTCACGGCACAGGCGCTCGGCACGCTGACGTGGCAGCTGCAGCCGTTCTGCAACCGCGTCACGCTCTCGATCGCGCAGACCGGCGCCGGCTACGCCTTCGACGGCTTCGATGATCAGTGCGGCGCGCCCCAGCGGGCGCCGGTGGTGGGCACCGGCGCACCCAATCCCGACGGCACGATCGGCCTGGGATTGACGATCGTGACCACGCCCGGTGGACGCAGCGTGCACGTGGACGCGCGCGTCTCCCCGGCCAACGGCCAGGGCACCTGGCGCGACAGCGAAGGCAACAGCGGGACGTTCGCGCTCGGTGCGGCCACCGGCGGCTCGGCGCGACGCGACCCCACCGGTGCGCCGGCGGCCGGCTCGTACATCGACGTGTCGGCAGCTACGCTGAGTGGCTCGCACGGCTTCGGCGTGATCATCACCGGCACCACGCCGTCGAACGGCGCGGCCATCATGGCGCAGTGGGGCGACGCCCCCGCGCTGACGCCGACATATCCCGGGGCCATCCGCGGCAGCAGCCGTGCGGAAGCCGGCCTCGTCGGGCTCAGCGACACGGCGGCCGGCGTCGTCGGCATCTCGCACAGCGGCACGGGGGTCGGTGGTTCGAGCAGCACGGGGCCGGGCATCTTCGGGATTTCGGTGAACGGCCCGGGCGTGCGCGCCGCCGCCGGCACCGCCACCGGTGTGGCGCTCGAACTGAACGGTGCGGTGTTCGTGAGTGGCTCCGTGCTGCCGGTGTTCCGCCACGTGTCATCCGGCGGGAACGTGTTCGGCAACCTGACGCACATCAACCATCCGCTGACGAACCTCGATCCCGCGGCGATGCTCATCGTGACGCACGAGTACGCCGCCGGCGCCGCGGCCTACATCGGCGCTGTGGGCATCTACTACGACAACACGCAGGGGAAGTGGGCGATCTTCCGGGAAGACACCCTGGCCATGCCCACCGGGATGATCTTCAACGTGTTCGTCGTCAAGCAGTAGGCCGTGCCACTGTTCTGAGCTCCGTCAGGGCAGGTACGCGTTCGCCATCGGCTGCCAGTACGGCCAGTCGTGTTTGCTGCCGAAGCCCCACACGTGCAGTGAGTGCGGAATGCCTTTGGCCCCGAGCAGCCCGCTGAAGTCTTCGTTCGCCTTGCGGCAGATGTCCCACTCGCCGGTGGCCAGCACGAACTTGTTGCGGCGGAACTGGTCGAGATAGTACGGCTCGGTCAGCCCCGGCAGGAAGGCCGGAGGGTTGAGCAGATACGCGTCGGCATCACCGTAGCCGTCGAGGAACTGCGCGATGTCGAAGGCGCCGCTCATCGTGATGCACGACGTGAACGTGTAGGGATGGCGCAGCGCCATCGTCATCGCGTGATAGGCGCCGAAGCTGCAGCCGGTGACGCCGATGCCGTGCGACGGATTCAGCTGGCGGATGAGCGGCACGACGTCGGTGAGGATGTACGACTCGTACTGCAGGTGCCGGTCGAGCCGCTGCCGCGGGTGTTGTCGCTTCGCATACCAGCTCTCGCTGTCGACCGACGACACGCAGTAGAGCTGCAGCCAGCCGTTCGCCAGCTTGTGCTCGAGCGCGCGCACCATGCCGCGGTCTTCGAACTCGAAGAACGCCCCCATTGAACTCGGGAAGACGATGACGGGCGGACCGGCGTGGCCGAAGACGAGCAGGTCCATGTCGCGGCCGAGGGCGTGGGAGTACCAGCGGTGATAGTCGCGCGTCATCTGCCTTCTATACTAGTCGCGCTCGCTGTGGCTGTATCGCACCTCGTCCGGCATCCTGTCTTCACTTCGCGCTTCCTCGAGCGTCCGCGCGATCTGGTCGTCTACCTGCCGCCCGGGTACGAGGACGACCCGGCGCGCCGCTTCCCCGTGCTCTACATGCACGACGGGCAGAATCTCTTCGATCCCGACACGGCGTTCGTGCGCGGGCAGCACTGGCGGCTCGGTGAGATGGCCGACATGCTCATCGCCGAGGGCCGCGTCGAGCCGCTCATCATCGTGGGCGTCTATCACACCGGCCACGGCCGCGTGCACGAATACACCCCGACGAAAGACGCGCGGATCGGCGGCGGCGAGGCCCGCGCCTACGGCCGGCTGCTCGTCGATGAGCTCAAGCCCTTCATCGACGCGCGCTACCGCACCGAACCGGGGCGTGAGCGCACCGGCCTTGGCGGGGCGTCGCTCGGCGGCCTCGTGTCGATGTACCTGGGCCTGCGCCACGCCGACGTCTTCGGCCGGCTGGCCGTGATGTCGCCGTCGGTCTGGTGGGGCAACCGCGCCATCCTGCGCTACGTGGCGAAGGCGGTGCCGAAGCCCGACACGCGCATCTGGCTCGACATGGGCACGGCCGAGAGCCGGAGCGGCATCGCCGACGCGCGGCGCCTGCGCGCGGCCCTCGTCAAGGCCGGGTGGCGCGAAGACGTGGATCTCGCCTACTGGGAGCGTCAAGGGGGCACGCACAGCGAGGCCGCGTGGGCCGATCGCGTCGACGAGATGCTGCAGTTCCTCTACCCCGGCGAATTCGGCGAGTTCCATTGGTAAGCCGCATGGAGGCTGACCCCGAGAGACATCGCGTGACGTTCGGGAGCGGTCCGCGCCGTCGACTAAGCTGAGCAGTGCATGTTCCGGTCCGCTGTCCGTGCCGCCCTGGCGCTGCTTCTCCTGGCCCCGTCCGTTTCCGTGTTCGCGCAGGTGCCGCAGGTGCCAGACGCGCCCGTGCCCGTGGAAGGGGCCAGCGACCACACGCCCGTCATCGATGGTCCGCCGGCGCCGGTGCCGCCGGCCACGATCAACCGCGATGACGAGGGCGACGCGACCGTGCGCGCCATCAGACTGCTGGCGCCGCTCGTGGTCGACGGCCGGCTCGATGAAGACGTCTACACGAGCAACCCGCCGTTCGGCGATCTCATCCAGGTCGTGCCGGCCACCGGCAAGCCCGCCACCGAGCGCACCGACCTGTGGCTGATGTTCGACGACAACAATATCTATTTTGGCGCCCGGGTGCACGACTCGGCGCCGCCCGAGCAGTGGATCGCCAACGAATACCGCCGCGACACGAATCAGCTCCGGCAGAACGACCACGTCGCCATCGGCCTCGACACGTTCTACGACCGCCGCAGCGGCTTCGTCTTCTACGCGACGCCGCTCGGCGCGTTCTCCGACTTGGCGACCATCGACGAAGGGCAGCCCAACACCGACTGGAACCCGGTGTGGAACGTGCGCACGGGACGTTTCGACGGCGGCTGGACGATGGAGATGATCATCCCGTTCAAGTCGTTGCGATTCCGCGGCGGGCGCAACCAGACCTGGGGGTTCCAGGTGCGCCGGTCGATCCGCCGCAAGAACGAGTGGGTGTACCTCACGCCGCTGCCGGCGTCGATGGGCGGGCCGCAGGGCCTGAACCGCGTGTCGCTCTACGGCACCGCCGTGGGCATCGACGCGCCACCGGCCGGCCGCACCTTCGAGATCAAGCCCTACACGTTCGGCCGTCTCACCACGGACCGCCTGCGGGTGCCGCCGGTCGCGAACGACATCGACGCGCAGATCGGCGGCGACGTGAAGTACGGCATCACGGCGAATCTCACCGCCGACTTCACCTACAACACCGACTTCGCGCAGGTGGAGGTGGACGAGCAGCAGCTCAACCTGACGCGCTTCACGCTGTTCTTTCCCGAGAAACGCGACTTCTTCCTCGAGGGGCGCGGCATCTTCGATTTCGGCCGCGGCGGCGCCTCGGGCAGCGGTTTCGGCGGCGGCGCCCAGTCGGCCACGCCGTTCTTCTTCTACAGCCGGCGCATCGGCCTGAACCGCGGGCGTGTCGTGCCGATCCGGGCCGGCGCGCGTGTCACCGGCAAGGTGGGCAAGTACGGCGTCGGCCTCGTCAACATCCAGGCCGGTGACGAGGAGGTGTCGGCGACGCCGGCGACCAACTTCAGCGTGGTGCGCGTGAAGCGCGACATCCTGAAGAAGAGCACCATCGGCATGATGTTCAACGGCCGGTCCAACTCGAACACCCCCGGCGCCTCGCGCAATCTCGCCTACGGCGTCGACGGCGCCTTCGGCTTCTTCGAGAACCTGACGATTGGCGGCTACTGGGCGAAGACCCAGACCGAAGGCCTGAAGGGCGACGACGACAGCTATCAGGGCCGCTTCGACTACTTCGCCGACCGCTACGGCGCGCGCTTCGAGTATCTGAAGGTGGGCGACAACTTCAATCCCGAGATGGGGTTCCTGCAGCGCGACAACTTCCGCCGCGCGTTCGCTTCGCTGCGCTTCAGTCCGCGGCCGAAGGATTTCCTGAACGTGCGCAAGTTCACCTGGCAGGCGGATGTCGAGCACCTCGAGAACGGTGGCGGCGCCCTCGAGACGCGCGTCCACACCGGCCGGTTCACGACCGAGTTCAACACGAGCGACACCATCAACGTCGAGGCGACGCGCGACTACGAGATGATCACGCGGTCATTCCAGGTGGCGGGCGGTGCCACGGTGCCGGCGGGCAGCTATTCCTTCGACGACGTCCAGCTCAGTTACACCTTCGGCGCCCAGCGTCGCATCGCCGGCACGCTCGGCACGCAGATCGGCGACTTCTGGAACGGCACCATCCGCAGCGTCAGCTACACGGCGGCCCGCATCGCCGTGCTGAAGCAGTTCTCGGTCGAGCCCACCATCCAGCGCTCGCGTGTGGAACTCCCCACCGGCAACTTCACCACGGTGCTGCTGCGCACGCGTGCCGACTACGCCTTCTCGCCGCGCATGTTCGTGAGCGCGCTCGTGCAGTACGGCTCGGCCGATCGCAGCTTCAGCTCGAACGTCCGCTACCGCTGGGAATACAAGCTCGGCAGCGAGCTCTTTGTCGTCTACACCGACGACCGCGACACGCTCGGCAGCGGCTATCCTTCACTCAGGAACCGCGCCTTCGTCATCAAGGTCACGCGCTTCTTCCGCGTCTGATCCGTTGGGGTCAGACCCCATTCTGGGCCGGGCCAGACTTTGCCTCTGGTCGACGCGGGTCCGCCGCTACAATGCGGCATGCTCACCCGCGCCATTCTGCTCGCCCTGCTGCTGGTGTCGCCGGCGTCCGCGCAGGATCGCCCACCGCGCGATCCGAAGGCCACGCGTCAGGCGGATCTGGTGGAGCTCATCACGCTCGACGCCACCATCAAGCTCGACATTCGTTATGCCGGCACGAACAACTTCCTCGGGAAGCCCGTGTACCCCGAGGCGCGCGCGTTCCTGCAGCGTCCGGCCGCGATGGCAGTGCTCGCCGCGCATCGCGAACTCGCGAAACACGGCTACGGGCTGCTCATCCACGACGGTTACCGTCCGTGGGCGATCACGAAGGTGTTCTGGGACATGACGGCCGGCACGCCGATGCAGGAGTTCGTGGCCGATCCGAAGTCGGGCTCGAAGCACAACCGCGGCTGCGCGGTGGACCTCTCGATGTACGACCTGGCCACCGGCAAGGCCGTGCAGATGCCCGGTGAGTACGACGAGCCGTCGCTCCGCTCGTACCCCGACTACACGGGCGGCGCGCCCGAGGCTCGCGCGAAGCGCGACCTGCTGCGCGCGGTGATGGAGCGCCAGGGCTTCACCGTGGAATCGAACGAATGGTGGCACTTCAACTACAAGGACTGGCCGCAGTACCCAATCCTCGACATCTCGTTCCAGCAGGCCACGAAACGGTGAGGGGGACTGTCCCCCGTCTCGTTCTGGTGCTCGCGATCGCGGTAACGGCCACGCCGGCGCTCGCACAGCCGGCCGGTCCGATCACAATCGGCGACGCCATCGCCGCGGCGGTCGCGGCGCATCCCGGGCCGGCCGAGGCGTCGGCGCGGGCGGAGGCGGCCGCGGATGCCGTGGACCTGGCGCGCGCCGCCTATCTGCCGAAGCTCGATGCGATGTGGCAGGTGACGCGCGCCACGCGCAACAATGTCTTCGGCGCGTTCTTCCCGCAGAACGTCATTCCGATCTCCGGCCCGGTGCTCGGCACCGACTCCTTCGAGAGCGCCTGGGGTTCGGCGACGAGCCTCATCTTCTCGGCCGAGGTCTTCGATTTCGGACGTCGCGGCGCCGTCGTGCGGGAAGCGCGCGCCGGCCATGACGCGGCGGCCGCGCACGCGGAGGCCGCACGGCTCGCGGCCGGCGTCCGCGCCGCGGACCTCTTCCTCACCGTCGCCGGTGCGACGAAAGTGGTCGAGGCCGACACCACGACGGTGACGCGCCTCGAGCAGTTGCAGCGCGCGGTGGGGGCGCTCGTGTCGGAGGACCTGCGTCCCGGCGCCGACCGCGCGCGTGTGGACGCCGATCTCGCCGCCGCGCGCAGCCGCCTCTACGCCAACGAGCAGTTGCTCGAGGTGGCGCGCATCCGCCTGGCAGTGGCGATGGGGCAGGCCGGCGCGACGCCCGTGCTGAACGCCGCGCCGCTCCTCGCCGCCTCGCCCGGCACGCTCGCGGCCGACGTCGCTCCGGCGGATGTTGCCATGCACCCCACCGTGCGCGAAGGGGCCGCGCAGGCCCAGGCGGCCGCTGCCGCCCGCGAGGCCGCGAGTCTGGCCTATCGCCCGACGTTGCTCGTGCAGGGCGTGCTCAGCGCCCGCGGCAGCGGCGCGCTGCTCAATGGCACGATCAACAACGGCCAGGGCCTGTGGCCTGACGTGCCCAACTGGACGGCCGGCGTCTCGATCACGTTTCCGCTCTTCGATTTCGGCGCGACCCGCGCCCGCGTGGCCCAGCGGACGTCACTCGTCACCGCCGCCGATGCGCGTCAGCGCACGCTGACGGACGAAGCCACCGGCGCCGCCCGCGAAGCGCGCGTGATGGTCGATGCCGCGCGTCGCATCGCCGGTACGGTCCCGATGCGGCTTACGGCCGCGCGTGACGCTGCCGCGCAGGCGCGTGCCCGCTACGACGCGGGTCTCACCGGCATCGTCGATGTCGTCGAGGCCGAACGCGTGCTGGCGCAGGCCAACGCAGAGGCGGCGCTCGCCGCGCTCGCGTTGTGGCGCGCGCGTCTGGCGCTGGCCGCCGCCGCCGGCGACCTGACACCCTTCGTTGCCGAGGCCGCGGCCCCCACAGGCCCGCCGGTGGTGCCGTGACATGCGCCTGACCCTCGCCGCGCTCGCGCGTCCCATCACCGTCCTCGTCGCACTCGTCGCCCTGGCCGCAGGCGCCACGGTGGCCGTGCGCCGCATGCCGGTGGACATCTTCCCGGTCGTGGGCGACCCGGCCGTCTACGTGGCCCAGCCGTACGGCGGGATGGACCCGCAGCAGATGGACGGGTTCCTCACCTACTACTACGAGTACCACTTCCTCTACATCTCGGGCATCGAGCACATCGAGTCGAAGAGCATCCAGGGCGTGGCGCTGCTGAAGCTCGTGTTTCACCCCGGCACCGACATGAACCAGGCGATGGCGCAGGTGGTGGGCTACGTGAACCGCGCCCGCGCCTTCATGCCGCCGGGCGCCGTGCCGCCTTTCGTGACGCGCTTCGATGCCGGCAGCGTGCCGATCGGACAGCTGGTCTTCAGCAGCAACACGCGTCTGCCCGCCGAGATGCAGGACATCGCGATCAACCGCGTGCGCCCGCTCTTTGCGACGCTGCCGGGTGTCTCGGCGCCGCCGCCATTCGGCGGCAACCAGCGCACGATCGTCGTGCGTCTCGATCCGGACCGCCTGCAGTCGTATCGCGTCACGCCGGAAGAGGCGATCGCGGCGGTGAATCGTGCCACGGTGGTGTCGCCGGCTGGGAACGTTCGCACCGGCGACCTCAATCGCATCGCCACAAGCAACGCCACGCTTGGCGGGAATCTCTCGGAGCTGATGGACGCGCCGGTGCATGCCGAAACTGGCGCCACCGTGTATCTGCGCGATCTCGGGGTGGTCGAGAATGGCACCGACATCGTCACGAGCTACGCGCACGTGAACGGCAAGCGCACCGTCTACATTCCGGTGACCAAACGGTCGGACGCGAGCACGCTCGCCGTCATTCAGGCCGTGCGCGACAACCTGCCGGCGATGAAGGCGCTGGCGCCCGAGGACGTCGACATCCGCCTCGAGTTCGACCAGTCGCGCTATGTCACGAGCGCGCTCAGGAACCTGGCGACGGAGGGGCTGCTCGGCGCGCTCCTCACCGGCGTGATGGTGCTGCTCTTCCTGCGCGACTGGCGCAGTGCGGCCATCGTCGTGGCGACGATCCCGGCGGCCGTGATGGCGGCCATCGTCGGGCTTTGGGCCGCGGGGCAGACGCTGAACCTGATGACCCTGGGCGGCCTCGCGCTCGCCGTCGGCGTGCTCGTGGACGAAGCGACCGTGGCGATCGAAAGTATCCACGCGCATCTCGAACGCGGCCGCTCGCGCATCGATGCCGTGATTGAGGCGAGCCGCGTGACCGCGGTGCCGAGGCTGCTCGCGATGCTCACCGTGCTCGCCGTGTTCCTGCCGGCGCTCTTCCTCGTGGGCGTGCCGCGGCAGCTCTTCGTGCCGCTGGCGCTGGCCGTGGCGCTCGCGATGACGGCGTCCTACGTGCTCTCGAGCACGCTCGTGCCGGTGCTTGCGGCGTGGTTCGTGCGCGGGCACGGCGTGACGGGCGGTTCGCACGAAGCCGCAGACGCCGCGGCCGAAGAGGACGTCAGCGGTCGAGGCCTTGCCGGACGCTACGGCTCGCTGCTGCGTGGATGGCTCGCCGGCAGGATCGCCGTCACGGGGGCCTATCTCGTGGTCTGCGCGACCGTGCTCGCGCTCGTGCTGCCGCGCCTCGGCGTGGAGCTCTTTCCGGTGACGGGCGCCGACCAGCTGCAGATGCGGATTCGCGCTGCCACCGGTACGCGCATCGAACGTACCGAGCCGCTCACGCTGAAGGTGCTCGATGAGGTGAAGGCGGAGGTGGGCGCCGAGAACGTCATCATCAGCACGGCGTTTGTGGGCGTGCAGCCGGCAAGTTACCCGATCAACACCATCTATCTCTGGACGTCGGGCCCGCACGAGGCCGTGCTGCTCGTGTCGCTCACGCCGTCGGCCGCCACCAACGCTTCCGCCCTGCGCGAACGCCTGCGCGCGCGGCTGGCCAGGGCCGTGCCCGAGGTGACGATCGCGTTCGAGGCCGGCGACATCGTGTCGCAGGTGATGAGCTTCGGATCGCCCGCGCCGGTGGAAGTGGCGGTGCAGGGGCTGAACCTGCAGCAGAACCGCGAACACGCGGAGAAGGTGCGCGCGGAGCTCGCCACACTGCCGGAGCTGCGCGACCTGCAGATCGCGCAGCCGCTCGACTATCCGACGCTCGCCGTCACCATTGACCGTGAGCGCGCAGGCCAGTACGGGCTCACGATGAGCAGTGTGTCGAAGTCGCTGCTCGCGGCTACGGCATCGAGCCGATTCGTCGAGCCGAACTACTGGCGCGATCCGGTGGGGGGCAACGGCTTCCAGATCCAGGTCGAGATTCCGCAGAACCGCATCCAGTCAGCCGCGGATCTCGAACGTGTGCCGGTGGCGTCTGGCGGCGCGGCGACGCTCTCGGACGTGGCGACGGTGGCAAACGGCACCATGCCCGGCATGATCGAGCGCTATAACGGGCAGCGCGTCGTGAGCATGACGGCGAACCTCGAAGGCACGACCCTCGGCCAGGTGCTGCCGTCGATTCGCGCGGCGATTGCCCGCGCCAGTGAGGCGCCGCGCGGCGTCACGGTGGCGGTGCGCGGCCAGGTGCCGGTGCTCGAGCAGACGCTGACCGGGCTGCAGAGTGGCCTCGGCCTGTCGGTCGTCGCCATCGTGCTGCTGCTCACCGCGTACTTCCAGTCACTGAGGCTGTCGCTCGCGGTGGTCGCCGCGGTGCCGGCGGCGCTGGCCGGTGTGGCGCTGATGCTCTGGGCGACCGGCACGTCCTTGAGCGTGCAGAGTGTCGTGGGTGCGACGATGGCCGTGGGCATCGGCGTTGCCAACGCGATTCTGCTCGTTGCGTTCGCGGAGGCGGCGCGCCTTCGTGGCCTGTCGAGTGTTGACGCCGCGGTGCATGGCAGCGCGGGACGCCTGCGCGCGGTATTGATGACGGCCTCAGCGATGGTTGTGGGCATGGTGCCGATGGCACTCGGCCTCGGTGATGGCGGCGCGCAGTCGGCGCCGCTCGGCCGCGCCGTCATCGGCGGCCTCACGGCGGCGACGGCCGCCACCCTGTTCATCGTGCCCGCGGTGTACGCGTGGCTCATGGCGCGGGCCTCCACGGCGGCGCCGTCGCTCACCTCCTCGAATGGCGAATCCCATGGCGCAGTGCAGTCGTAGTGTCGTCGTCGCGTGGCTCGTGGCCACGCTCGTACCCGCGTGGGCCCCGGCCGGCGCGCGCGCGCAGGCGGTCGAGACCGTGAAGGTCATGGCAACGCCGGCGGCCGACCGTGTCGTCACGCTGCCGGGGGAGCTGGTGCCGTTCCAGGCCACGGCCGTGACGGCACGTGTGGCCGGGTTCGTAGAGCAGGTGCACGTGGACCGCGGCGCGCTCGTGCGGCAGGGCCAGGTGCTGGCCACGCTCGCCACGCCCGAGCTCGTGGCGCAGACGGCCGAGGCGCTGACGCGCGTGCAGCAGGCCGAAGCACGTAAGGCGGAGGCGGACGCCCGCCTCGTAGCCGCCACCTCCGCGCTCGAGCGTGTGAAGCGCGCCTCGGCGACACCCGGCGCCGTCTCGGGCCTCGAAGTGGAGCGCGCCGAAGAAGACGCTGCCGCGGCGAAGGCCGCCGTGGACGCACAGGCGCAGGCGGTGGCGGGCGCGCGTTCGGCGCACGAGGCGATCCGCGTACTTGAGCAGTATCAGCGCGTGACCGCGCCGTTTGCCGGACGTATCGTCGAGCGGCTGGTGCATCCCGGCGCGCTCGTCGGGCCGTCGGCCGGTGCGCTCTTCCGGCTGGAAGAGACGTCGCGCCTGCGGCTCGTGGTGCCGGTGCCGGAAGTGAGTCTCGGCGTGGTCACGACCGGTCGCATGCTCGAATTCACCGTGCCGGCGCAGCCGGGCCGCACGTTCACCGCGCGGCTCGCCCGCAGCGCCGGCTCGCTCGACGGCCGCACGCGGTCGATGATGGTCGAGGCGGATGTCGTGAACCGCGACGGTGCGCTCGCCCCAGGCATGTTCCCGGACGTCCGCTGGCCCATTGTGCGCGCCGCGGCCGGCCTGATGGTGCCCACGACGGCCGTCGTCACGACCACCGAGCGCACGTTCGTCATTCGCGTCGCGGCGGGCAAGGCCGAGTGGGTCACGGTGAAGAAGGGCGCCGTTGCCGGCGATCAGGTGGAAGTGGCCGGCGCGCTCGCCGTCGGCGACACCATCGTGCGCCGCGGCACCGATGAGATCCGCGCCGGCGCATCGATCAAGTAGTTTCGGCGACTTGTAACCGGGTCTGTCACGGTCACAAGTTGTCTCCGCCCTGCCCCGTTTGGCATGGAACCTACGCAGGCATCGTGCCAAGCGGGACAGGGCGAAGCGCAGAAACTGCTACTCCGCGATGGCCTTCCAGTTCTTCACCAGATGTTCCGCGGTGCGCCAGGCGAGGGCCTGTGCCGTGAGCGTCGGGTTGTGTGCGCCGCTCGTGCCCATGACCGACGCGCCCAGCACGCCGAGGTTCGGCACCTCATGTGAGAAGCCGTAGCGGTTCACGACGTTCGTCTCCGCGTTGTCGCCCATCCGTGTGCCGCCGTAGGCGTGCGTGTTGACGCCCATCGTGCCGAGTGGTCCGCGCACGATGTCGATGGCGCCGGCCGCGCGGAACCACAGCTCCATCTTCTCCTGGATGAAGTCGTTGATCTTGCGCTCGTTGTCCTTGTAGTCGGCGGTGATGCGGCACACCGGGAAGCCGAGCGGGTCCTTCACCACCGGATCGAGATCCAGGTAGTTGTCTTCGTAGGGCAACGTCGTCTTCTGCAGGTACGCCGTGTTCACGCGGTCGGCGTTCTCCTTCACGAACGCCTTCCACTGCGTGCCCCACGACGGCGCGCGGCCGAAGGTCTGCATGTTGGCGGCGCCGATCGGCCGGCGGTCGGAATAGACCCACAGGTTGCCGCCGCCGATGAAGTCGAGGCCGGCGTGATCGAAGTTGTCGTCGGCCCAGTTGTCGATGGCCACGCCCTGCGCCGGCAGGCCGTACCAGCTGTTGAGGTTGAACGGAAAGAGCGCCGTCACCGCACCGCCCTGCGCGTGCGACATGTAGTGCCGGCCCACCTGCCCGTGGTTGTTCGACAGGCCTTTGGGAAAGGCCTTCGACGTCGAGAGCAGCAGCAGGCGCGAGTTCTCGTAGGTGTAGCTCGCGAGCAGCACGGCCTTGGCCGGCTGGAAGAACTCTTCCTTGCCGGTGACGTAGGTGACGCCGGTGACCCTGCCCTTGTCGTCGCACTCGATCTTCGTGACGTGCGCCTCGGTGACCACCTTCAGCTTGCCGGTCTTCTGCGCGCGCGGAATGGTCGTGACGTTCGGGCTGTTCTTGGCGTCCACGTGACAGCCGCCGCGGTTGCAGAAGCCGTGGTACATACACGGCATGCGCCCCTGGTAGCGCTCGGAGTTGATGGCCGCCGGACCCGGAAACGGGTGCCAGCCGAGCGCGCGTCCGCTCGCCGTCATGCGATCGATGAAGCCGGTGCCGCGCAGCGGCGGCATCGGATAGGCCCGGGCGCGTGGCGCCTCGAAGATGTTGCCGCGCGGATCGAGCGTGCCCATGATGTTGCCGGCCTGGCCCGAGACGCCGATCTCGTGTTCGATGCGGTCGTAGAACGGCTCGAGTTCGTCGTAGCCGAATGGCCAGTCTTCCACGGTCGATCCGGCGGGAATCCGCGCGCGTCCGTACCGTTTCGTCGTCTCGCTCACCGTCTTGAAGTCGAAGTGCGAGAGGCGCCAGCTCTGCGCCCAGTAGTGCAGCGCGGTACCGCCGACGCCGTTCATCATCGCGTGGCCGGCGGCGCGGGTCGTGGGCGCTTTGTCGTTCACGCGGTGCGTCGGCACTTCGCGGTTGCACTTCTGCACGGCCATCGGCCAGTCGCGCACGTTGTTGCGGATTTCATCCGGCGCGAAGTCCTTGTTGGTGAGCCAGGTGCCGGCTTCGAGGCCCACCACGTTCATGCCAGCCTCGGCGAGCGGCAGCACGGCGACGCCGCCGGCCGCGCCGAGTCCGATGACCACGACGTCCGTGCCGGGCAGGTTAGTCGGCATCGCGATCGCTCCCGGCCGGCTTCATGTCCACGATGGCCTTGTTGAACATCGGGCTCTCGTAGGCGGAGCGCCTGACGCGTGTGGGCGGCGAGAGCAGCTTCTGTTCGGCCGGGGTCACGGTGGTGCGCACGCCGGGGAAACCCAGCAGATCCCAGCCGACGAAGTTGTGGTTGCCGCCGTAGTACGGATCGCCGAACGTGCCCTGCATCACGTGACCGCGCACCAGGCCGAAGAACTGCGCCGAGCTGCCGGCGAAGCCGACGTTGGCGCCGGTGGCCGTGCCGCTCTCGACGTCGATGAGGAGCGAGATCTGCTTCGTTTCCGGAAGCTGCAGGAACGCGGCGCCGCGCGTCTGCTTGGCGTAACGTTCGAGCGCCTCGAGACCCACGCGATAGGCGTCGCGCTGGTCGGTGAGCGCGCCGGCGAGCGCGCGATCGATGTAGCGCACGGCCATCGCCTCGGTGGCGCCGGGGCCGTGTTCGTCCGACGGCACGAGCAGCTCGGCGATGCGATCGAGCAGGTCCGCTTCGTGCGCGGTCAGCGCCTTGAGCGGCTCGCGTGGCGGACGGGGACGGCTGCGCGCGGGCTGTGCCGCCTCCGCGACGGGTGTCTCCGTGACAGACCCGGTCACAAGCGACGCGCCGGCCGTGGCGCCGGCCAGCTTCAGCAGATCACGACGAGAGGGAGGCGTGTGCGACATGGCAGGCTCCGCGGCGGCTAGCGTACGGGAGCGGGCGGCTTGCGTTCGTAGGTGGCGACGAGTTCGCCCTTGCCCACGATGTGTCCGGCCATGGCGTCGACGAGCTGCGCCTTGTTGAGGCCGGCGGGGAGGTCCGCGACGTCGAGCGCGTAAACGGTGAAGTGGTAGTTGTGCACCTTGCCGGGCGGCGGCGCCGGACCGCGGTAGATCGGCCGGCGGAAGCCCGACGGGCCCTGGATGGCGCCGGCGATCTCGGCCGGCATCGCGGCGGCGGGATCGATGGGGATGTTCGCCGGGAGCCCCTTTGCCGTGGCCGGGATGTTGTAGATGACCCAGTGCACGAACGGCTGCGGCATCGGCACGTCGGGGTCGTCGCAGATGAGTGCGAACGACTTCGTTGCGGCCGGCGCGCTCGTCCACGCGAAGGCGGGGGACGTGTTCTCGCCGTCCGCCGTGTGCTGCTTCGGGATGGGCTGGCCGGCGATGAGCGTCGGACTGGTGACGGTCAGCGTGACCGGCGCGGGCTGGGCCGCGAGGGACGTGGTGACAAGGACGGCCAGGGCGGCCACGGACAGGACGCGCGCAGCAAAGCGATGCATAGCGCGCAGTATATGCGCGGAGCGCCCGTCGTTGGCGCAGTCGCCAGTTCCGCGCCCGGCCAGCGCGACCATGAACTCGCCGTCCGCGTGGGGTGCGGTGCGTCGTTCGTGGCGCCCGCGAACTTCGTGGGCAACGTCTCCGGCAGTGCGGTGACACTTTCGTGGGCGGCGGTCCCCGGCGCCACGGGTCATGTAATCGATGCCGGGTCGGCGGCCGGGACGTCCGACCTCGGGCGGATTCCCCTCGCCACGACCAGCCTCAGCGCCACGGTGCCGGCCGGCGTCGGACCCGCTACGAGCGCCGGCCTCGGCCAGTTCAAGATGCGGCGCAGCGACTGCCAGCAGCGCGCCCGCCTGGGATTGAAGAACGAGCCACTACACCTGACGCTTCGCCAGGGCCTGCACCGTCAGCACCATCGACATGAGGCCCATGCCCTTGCCCATCGAGATGTTCTGACGGAACAGTTTCTCGACGATCTCCGGGTCCACGGTAGCGATGTCGGCCGCGGGCAGGCCCGAGAGCGCCTTGTCGAGAATGGCCGCGAGCGCCTTCGCCGAGACGCCGGACGGGTTCTCTACCGCGAAGTGCAGCTTCAGCGTGCCATCCGCGTTCGGCACCGCCCACGCGTAGGCTTCCGACTCGCAGTGCTTCACGAGGTGCTCGTCACCAAAGGGGCGCGTGGCCACCTCCGGCGGCACCTCCCTGAAGCGGCGCGCGAAGTCGATGAGGAGCTGCGTGCGTTCGTGCGTGTCGGTCACGCCGGCAAAGACGTCCAGCAGCGCCTGCAGGCGTTCGGGATACGCGGGCATCGGCGCCAGCGTCACTTCTCGATCGGCACACCGACCAGGTTGCCCCACTCCGTCCAGCTGCCGTCGTAGTTGCGGACCTTCTCGAAGCCGAGCAGGTAGGTGAGCGCGAACCACGTGTGGCTGCTGCGCTCGCCGATGCGGCAGTAGGCCACGATGTCGGTGGCGCCGTCGAGGCCGTTCTGGTCCGTGTAGAGCGCGGTGAGCTCGGCCGCGGTCCTGAACGTGCCGTCCTCGGGATTGATCGCGCGTGCCCACGGCACACTCTTCGCGCCCGGGATGTGCCCGCCGCGGATGGCCCCTTCGTTCGGATACTCCGGCATGTGCATGCGCGTGCCGGCATACTCCTCGGGGCTGCGCACGTCCACGAACTGCCCGCCGCGCTTCTGGAACTCGATGACCTCGTCGCGCAGGATACGGTGCCGCGCGTCGTCGCGCGCCGGCGCGGTGTAGGTCGAGGCCGGGAACGACGGCGTGTCGGTGGACCAGGCGCGCCCTTCCTTCTGCCACTTCAGGCGTCCGCCGTCCATGACGTGCGCCTTCGTGTGGCCGAAGAGCTGGAACACCCAGAACGCGTAACACGCCCACCAGTTGTTCTTGTCGCCGTAGAAGACGACCGTGGTGTCGGGCGTGACGCCGATCTTCGCCATGAGCGCCTCGAAGCCCTCGCGCTCGATGTAGTCGCGCCGCAGCTGATCGTTGAGATCGCTCGTCCAGTCGACGTGCACCGCGCCACATACATGGCCGGTGGCGTAGAGCAGCGTGTCTTCGTTCGACTCGATGATGCGGACGTTCGCGTCGCCGGCGTGCGCGGCGACCCAGTCGGTCGAGACGAGACGGTCGGGATGGCGATAGCCGCGATCGGCGATGGCAGTCATGGATGGCTCTCCGGGGTGGTGCGGCAAGAGCCCCAATCTACCACGCGGGTGCGACGCGACCGCGCCCGCGGTTCTCAGGTGCCGACACGTCCGCCCGGCTCTGGCGATCTCGCGCTTCGGCGCGTTCGAAGAGGCTCTCGGGATGCGGCGCCACCTCGTAGCGCTGAGCGTCAGCAGGGCCGCGTCGCGATGCCGCCCCTGCGCCGCGCGCACCTCGGCGAGCGTGCCGAGCGCGCAGTGGTAGTCGGCGCCGATCGGATTGGAGGGGGCTGGCCGGATGCAGAACGGCCGTTACGGGAGCCACCTCGGGCGTATAGAGTTATGGGTTGCATGGGCAAAACGGCGCTGATGTGTCTCGCGGCGGCCTTCGTGGCCGCGCCGTCCCTCTCGGTCGCGCAGCAGAGCAAGGAGCGGCCGTTCATCCACGCGGTCAGGGTCGAGACTGGTCCGCGCATCGATGGCGTGCTCGACGACGCGGTCTGGCAGCGGGCCACGCCGGTCGAGACCTTCACCCAGCAGGAGCCCAACCTGGGCCAGCCGGCCAGCGAACGCACCGAAGTGCGTGTGGTCTTCGACGAGCGCACGCTCTATGTCGCGGTGAAGGCGTATCAGGCGGGTGGCGTCGTCATGGCCGGCGCGGCCGCTGCGGACCCCCATGCCGAACATCGTGGCGACGGGGCCCAGGCCGCCGGGCGCACCGTGGTGGCGACCGAGATGCGGCGCGACTCCGACCGCCTCTTCGACGAAGACAACTTTCAGGTCATCCTCGACACGTTCAAGGACTCGCGCAACGGCTACATGTTCGTGACGACACCGCTCGGCGCCAAGCTCGAACAGCAGATTTTCGACGAAGGTGAAGGCGGCGGCCGCGGCACGACGTCGAACGTCAACCGCAACTGGGACGGCGTCTGGGACGCGGCGGCGAAGGTGACGGACGACGGGTGGACGGCCGAGATGTCCATTCCCACCAACACGCTGCGCTTCAAGCCGGCCGACCAGCAGACGTGGGGGATCAACTTCCTGCGCCACAACCGCCGCCGGAACGAGCTCGACTACTGGTCGCCCATCCCGCGCGCCTACTCGCTCACGCGCGTCAGTCTGGCCGGTGAACTGCGCGGCCTCGAGCACCTCAGCCTTGGCTGGGACCTGAAGCTCAAGCCGTTCGTCGTGGCCGGCCCGCGGCGCCGCGATCTGAGCGCCACGAACTCCACCACCTCGTGGGCCCGCGACGTGGGCCTCGACGCGCGCTACGGTGTCACCGCCGGCCTCAACCTCGACGTCACGATCAACACCGACTTCGCGCAGGTCGAGGTGGACGACCAGCAGGTGAACCTCACGCGCTTCGGCCTGTTCTTCCCTGAGAAGCGCGATTTCTTCCTCGAGGCATCGAACTTCTTCACGATGGGCACGGGCGCGTCGTTCACTTCGACGCCGGTGCAGACCGACCTCTTCTTCAGCCGCAAGATCGGCCTCTCCGAGACCGGGCAGCCGGTGCCGATCCTGGGTGGCGCCAGGCTCACCGGCAAGGTCGGGAAGAACAACATCGCCGTGCTCGACGTGCAGACCGACAGCGCCTTCAACAAGCCCGGCGACAACTTCTTCGTGAGCCGCTACAGCCGCGACGTGTTCCGCCGTTCGCGCGTCGGCGCGATCTTCATCAACAAGGAGTCGGCGGAAGGCAGCCGGCACTTCAACCGCACCATCGGCCTCGACGGCAACTTCTCGCTCGGCAACAACTTTCAGGTCAACTCGTACGTCGCCAAGACGGCCACGAATCCCGACGCGCCGTGGCTCGGCGGCCGCCCGATCGGCGAGGGCCAGGACATGGCGTTCTACGGCCGCGTCGCCTACCGCGATCCGAAGTGGAACCTGTGGGTGAACTACCTGGACGTGCAGGAGAACTTCAACCCCGAGGCCGGGTTCCTGCAGCGCACCGGCGGCCACCGCACGGCCAAGGCCTACTTCGGGCCCACGCCGCGGCCGAAGAAGGGCCGCGTCAAGGTGTTCGAGCCGATGTACGTGCTCACCTACACGACCGACCAGGGCAACCGGCTCGTGAACCGGCTGCACCACCTGATGCTCGGCACGACGCTGCGCGACGACTCGTTCATCAACGTGATCTACCAGAAGCACATGGACGTGCTCGATCTGCCGTTCAACATCCGTCCGAACGTGCGCATCCCGGTGGGCGCCTACAACATGAACGAGTGGATGTTCACCTACAACACGAGCCCCGGAAGGAAGTTCTTCCAGCGCGTCACCTTCCAGCCCAACGACTTCTACGGCGGCACGCGGCGGTCGCTCTCGTACGCCGTCGGCGCCCGCGCCTCGAGCCGCCTCTCGAGCGAGCTGCAGTACAACCGCAACGACGTGAACATGCCGTGGGGCGCATTCCTCGTGAACCTGGCCACGCTGCGCGTCGACTACACGTTCTCGCCGCGGATGACGATCCGCAGCCTGACGCAGTACAACACCAGCACCAACGAGATCTCGAACAACATCCGCTTCAACCTGATCCATCGCCCGGGCAGCGATCTCTTCGTGGTCTACAACGATCTGCGGCAGACGGGCCTGCCCGCTGACGTGTTCGCGCAGAAGGATCGGCAGCTCGTCGTGAAGCTGAACTACCTCGTGCAGAAATAGCGCTGCCGATGCAACGCCGGACCCTGATCGCTGCCGCACGTGGCGTCGTCGTGCGGCAGTGCGCGCTCGCTCGGCCACACGGCCTGCTCGTCGACGCGCGCGGCGCGCTCTGCGTCGCCGACAGCGAAGCGCACCGCATCCGCGTCGTGACCGATCCGGCCTGACGCCGCGCTAGACTCTGAGGCATGTCCACTCAGCGTCCGCCACAGGATCCCGAAAGCCACCCGCGCGTGAAGGCCGTCTTCGACGACATGCGCGCCACCCGTCAGACCGACTTCATCAACAGCTTCTGGCGCACACTGGCCTTCGATCCCGACCTGCTCGAACGCACCTGGGCGGAAGTGAAGCAGGTGATGGCGGTGCCGTCGCTGATCGACCCGCTGGCGAAGGAGATGATCTACATCGCCGTGTCAGTGGCCAACGCCTGCAGCTTCTGCGTGCACTCGCACACGGCGGCGGCGAAGGCCAAGGGGATGACCGACGCCCAGTACGCCGAGCTGCTCTCGATCATCGCCGTGGCCGGCAAGACCAATCAGCTGGCGACGGCGCTGCAGGTGCCGGTGGATGCGGTGTTCAACGCCGACCCGGCGCCGGCCCGGTGATCGTCCGGCCGGCGGTGCTCCTCGACACCCCCGCGCCTGGCGCATTATCGTAACGGGGTGACCGCCGTCGTGCCGCCCGCGCCGGACGTGCTGTTCCACGTGCTGCTGGCCCTGGTCGTCATCGTGGCCACCGCGCGTGTGTGCGGCGCGCTCGTCGCCCGCCTCCATCAGCCGCCCGTCATGGGCGAGGTGCTGGCCGGTATCCTGCTCGGCCCGTCGCTGCTCGGGCAGGTGGCGCCTGCGGCGATGCACTACATCCAGCCGCCGGCCATCGCGCCGATCCTGTCGAGCATTGCGCAGGTCGGCGTGGTGCTCTTCATGTTCCTCGTCGGCCTGGAGTTCGACACGGCCAGGCTCGGCCGGCGCACGCGCGCGATGATCGTCATTTCGCAGGTGAGCATCATCGTGCCCTTCGCCCTCGGCATGGGGCTGGCGGTGTTTCTCTACCCGCGGCTCTCGACCGCCGACGTGCCGTTCACCGTGTTCGCACTCTTCCTCGGCGTGTCGCTGTCCGTCACGGCGTTTCCGGTGCTGGCGCGCATCCTGACCGACCGCGGGCTCCAGAGCAGCGACCTCGGTCTCATTGCGCTCTCGTGCGCCGCGGTGGGCGATGTCACTGCGTGGTGCCTGCTGGCCTTCGTGACCGCCGTGGCGAGCGCCGCCGTATCGAGCGCGTGGATAACCATCGTCGTGACCGCTGTCTACCTCACCGCGATGTTCGCGATCGTGCGTCCGCTCGTGGGGCGTGCCGTGCGCGCGCAGGAGCTGCGGGGCACCGTGTCGCAGGGCGCCATCGCGCTCGCCGTCGTGGGCATGCTGCTCTCGGCGCTCGCCACCGAAGCCGCTGGTGTTCATGCGATCTTCGGTGCGTTCCTCGCCGGCGCCGTGATTCCCCACGACTCGCGACTGGCGCAGACGATCACGCGCGCGCTGGCGGACCTCGTGGTCGTGTTGTTCCTGCCGGTGTTCTTCGCCTCCACCGGCATGCGCACCGAGATCGGCCTGGTCTCGGGCGCCACCGAGTGGCTGCTCTGCGGGCTCATCATCCTGACGGCCTCGGCGGGCAAGTTCGGCGGCGCGTTCGCCGCCGCCCGCGTCATGGGTTTCGGCGCACGCGATGCGGCCGCCCTTGGCGTGCTCATGAACACGCGCGGCCTGATGGAGATCATCGTGCTGAATGTCGGGCTGGAACGTGGCATCCTGACACCTACCCTGTTCGCGATGCTGGTGCTGATGGCGGTGGCGACCACGTTCGCCACGACGCCTCTGCTCGACTGGCTGACGCGTCATGGCGGCGCGCCGGCGGCCGAGCCCGTCCGTTCGTGAGTTCTGTCAGGGAGCTGCGATGCCACCCACGGTCATGCCCATGCTGCACGTGCCCGATGTCCGCACTACCGCTCACTGGTATGCGAGCATCGGCTTCACCATCCGCGCCGTCCACGAAGAGCTCGGGGTCATCAACCGGGCATCGCTCGCGCTCGGACAGAGCGAGGTAATGCTCGACAGCGGCGGCCACGTCAGCACGGCCGGGCGCCGCGACGTGGACCTCTACATCGCCGTGAGCGACGTCGAAGAGGCGTTCGCCCGCGTGACGCCGCTCGCCGAACTGGTCGAGGCTCTGCACGACACCGAGTACGGCATGCGGGAGTTCATCGTGCGCGACTGCAATGGCTTCTGGCTCACGTTCGGCCAGCCGATCCGCCGCTAGGCGCCTCATCCGCGCGGCGGCCACCTCCCGGCGTGGCTGCCCAGAGCTGATGGACCGCCCACCCGCGTTCCAACATGAACGTCGTGGCGTCGTCGCGGAACTCGGCGCCCTTGAAGTCGTCACCGGTGTCGCGGATCTTCGCGCCGTACTTCTCGAGGTCGAGCGGGCGTTCGTAGCCCTCGCGGGCCTCGACCTCGTGCGAGATGCCGTTGTCGTACTGGGAAACCGGCGGGCAGTGATGCGGGCCGCCGCGTCCGCCACCGTCCTCACCACTGTCGGAGTGTCCTGATGTCCCGAGTCGTGCTCATCACCGGTGCCAGCCGCGGCATCGGCGCCGTCACCGCCACGCTCGCCGCGTCGCGCGGCTATCACGTGGGCGTGAACTACCGCGCGAATCGTGCGGCCGCCGAAGCGGTCGTGTCCGGCATCCGCGAGGCGGGTGGCACGGCCGTCGCCATCTCCGGCGACGTGGCCATCGAAGCCGATGTGCTGCGGATGTTTGCGGACTGCGAGCAGGCGCTCGGGCCGCTGACCGATCTCGTGAACAACGCCGGCGTCGTGGACATCAAGGCGCGCGTGGACGAGATGTCGGCGGCGCGCCTGCAGCGGATGTTCGCTGTGAACGTCTTCGGCACGATGCTCTGTGCGCGCGAAGCGGTGAAGCGGATGTCGACGAGACACGGCGGCAGGGGCGGTGTCATCGTGAACGTCTCGTCGGTGGCCGCGCGCATCGGCTCGCCGGGCGAGTACGTGGACTACGCCGCGGCCAAGGGCGCCGTGGACGTGTTCACGATCGGCCTCGCGAAGGAAGTGGCGTCCGAAGGCATTCGCGTGAATGCGGTCAGGCCCGGCATCGTGCGGACGGAGATCCACGCGAGCGGCGGCCAGCCCGACCGCCTGGATCGTATCGCCCCGCTCGTGCCGATGCTGCGCCCGGGCGAACCGGAAGAAATCGCCGGCGCCATCCTGTGGCTGCTGTCGGCCGAGGCCAGCTACACGAGCGGCGCGCTGCTCGACGTCTCCGGCGCCCGCTGACCGCCGCACCTCGCGGTAGAGTGCGTTCAGTGGACCCCGCCGAACAGGACCTCGGAGAACATCTGCGGCTGGCCGTCGAGAGCCGTCGCGCCGGACGGCCGGAAGACGCCTGGCGGCACCTGCTTGCCGGCGAGGCCATCTGCCGCTCCACGGGCCGCCGCCGGGATCTGGTGACCGTGCTCGCCGGCATGGCGCAGCTGCATCGCGACGCGGACGACGCCGCGAGCGCGCTGCCGCTCTTCGAAGAGGCCGTCACGCACTGCCAGCAGCTGCGCGATCCACATCGCCTGGCGCAGGCGCTGCGTCACCTCGGCGAGGTGCATCTCGAGCTGCGGCACTTCGACCGCGCGCAGCAGCACCTGCGCGAAGCCGTGGACCTCTACCGCACGCCGCCCGGCACGGCGCCGCTCGACCTCGCCAATGCCGTGCGGCCGCTCGCGAGCTGCCTCGAGCGTCAGGGGGCAGACGACGAGGCGCGCGCCTGCTGGGGTGAAGCGCGCAACCTTTATGCCGCGCTCGGCCTCGAGGCGGGCGTGGCGGAGTGTGCCGCGGGCGTGCTGCGCCTCACGCCGCGCGCCGACTGAGCGCGGCTACGTGGCGGGCTTCGTGAGCGCGCCGTCGCCGGTGAGCGTGCGGCGCAGGTAGTCGATCTGGCCGAGGTGGTAGTTCAGGTGGCCGTAGAGGTGGATCACGAACTGGCGGTTCGTGAGCGGCTCGCCGAGCACGTTCTCGGGAAAGGTGTCGTCCCAGCGCGCCGCCGGCATCCGCGTGATGACGCCCGGAATGATGGCGGCCAGCTCCACGAGCTCGGCCTTGAGGGCTGAGCGCTCGACATCTCTGGCCGCGAATTCATGCGGCCGGTTGCGCACGTACGGCACGCCGCCGAGCTGACGGCCCACGAATTCCCGCAGGTTGCCGCTCAGGTGCAGCATCAGGTTGCCGGCGGCGTTCGTGACCCCGGGCGCCACCTGCCAGAGACGCGCGTCGTCGAGTGCGTCCAGCTGACGCAGGAGCCGCGCGAGATCGCGCGTGAAGAGAGCGGCGAGTTCCGTGCCGATGGACGTCATGTCGCCCGGTAGGATGACGGCGGCGCCGCCGACGTGTCTACCGTGGACGGTTCGGCGCGTGTCAGTCCGCCTCCGCCAGGCGCGAGAAGCGGCGGTTGGACTGCGGAAAGTCCACGCCCATCGCCAGGCCGGTGACCAGCGCCATTACGGCGGCAGCCGCGACGAGCGGCAGGGACGGCGCCACGAACCCGCCGGCGCGCGGCACCGACGGCAGCGTGGTCGTCACGATCCCGGCGACCGTCTGGCCGATGGCGAGCCACTGGTAGATGTGCAGGCCGGCGATGACCCGCGTCTGTGGTTCGGCGCGGTAGGACTCCTCGACGAACCGCGCGATGCCGCTCAGGACGAGGTAGAGCCCGACCACGAGGACGTCGGCGGCGCCAAGTGCGCGCAGCCGGAGGAGCACGAGCCCCACCACCACGTTGCCGAGAATGGAGTAGAGCGGCGTCGGATGCAGCGGCACGTTCGCGAGGGCCGCGATCTTCGTGACGCGCGAGCGCCGGTGCACGTAGCGGATGCCGATGGCCGGAGAGGCGGGGCCGCCGTGGCAGCAACCATTCACGAGGCAGCGCAGCCGTCCCCAGATCTGGATGAACGGCGCCGCGCACGCATACGCCGCCATCAGTGGCAGCACTGGCACGCCGGCGAGCGCCGACGAGAAGAGGCCGATGGTGCCTCCAATCACGCCCCCGTACCAGCCGAACGGGCGCAGCAGTCGCGACGAGCCTTCCAGCCACTGAGCCCACGTGCCCGCGCCGACGAGGACGCAGCAGGCCACCCACACCACGGCTTCTGGATGCGCGCCGGATGCCATGCCGGCCAACAGTACGCCGGTGCCGGCGCCGGCCGCCGCGTAGACGCCGTAGTTGATGACCCGCACGCGGCCCACGTGCCACTCACGCCAGCTGTTGGCGAGCTGCTCGGTGGCGCGCCGCGTCCACTCGCGCGTCGCCTCGGGATCGCGCAGCG
The DNA here is from genome assembly GCA_044347565.1 of Vicinamibacterales bacterium. GTDB lineage: Bacteria > Acidobacteriota > Vicinamibacteria > Vicinamibacterales > UBA2999 > CADEFD01. The sequence continues at coordinate 27,245 of JBIKUN010000015.1, forward strand.
GCACGAAGAGGGCGAACGCGGCGGCGACTTCGAGCACGGTGTGCATGCTGGTTGTGAGCGTGCTCACGGCGATGGCCAGCGCCCACGCCCAACCGAGCACCGTCCACGCGACGCGACCGGTGACACGCCCGTTGTCGGCCCAGAGCTCCGCCACGAGCAGCGCCCACAAGACGTGGAAGGCGGGAAAGGCGGCCACGCCGGTGGAGTGCGCCTGTTCCCAGGCCAGCAGCCGTCCCATCGCGCTCTCGGCCTCGAAGGGGCGGTTGGTAGCCACGACCGGCACGACGAGCCAGGCCAGGGTGACGACGATCGTGGCGGCGGTGCCCGACACGGCGAGCCGGCGCAGGCCGTCGGCGCGGCGCGCCAGCAGCGGGGCCGCCGGCACGAACAGGTAGGCCGAGACGTAGACGGCCTCGGTCCACGGCATGACGGGCCAGGCGCGTTCGAACGGCAAGGCCGTCGAGAAGGCGTCGGGTGCCGGGCCGAGGGCCTGCAGCGCGTAGAACGCCACGAGCCACGGCACGAGCACCCAGACGTAGAGCGCGGCGCGCTCGGCCGCCGTGGGCGCCTGCGACCCGGGGCGCGGCAGCGACAGCAGCGGCGGGTCCATCGCCGATGGCCCGAAGCGGGCCAGGAGATCGTGGCGTTCGTAGCCCCAGACGAGCGCCAGCATGGCCAGCGCGGTCACAGGCGCCACCACCCACAGCCCCGCCGCCGAGCCCCGTGCCAGGGCCGCGCCGGCCACGATGAGGCCGAAGCCGATGTAGATGGGGTTGCGCAGCCAGCGGTAGCCCCCGGCGCGCACGAACAGGCGCGGCGGGAAGGCGTTCATCGGCAGACCGTGCCCGCGGCGGATGAGGTCGAGGATGCCGAGGGCCAGCAGGGCCAGACCGACCGCGGCCACCATCGCACCCCCTGCCGGATGGTGCGGGGCCGGCAGCGGCACGACCGGTGCGAGCCGCGCCGCCCACGCCGTGAGCGCGAGGGGCACCACCACGACGAAGAACACGCCGTACAGCAGCCGGCCGATGAATCCGGTGAGCGTCACCACGTCACCACCTCGTGAATGGCCCATCCCGCGTCGAGCGCATGACCGCCGGCATCGACGAGCGACGAGCGTGAGAGCTGTTTGTGTTCCTGCATCGAGGCGAGACGGCCCGCCACGCGCGCCGCGAGCGCCGGCGCCGCGCGCGCGATCGTGTCGGCCACGGCCCGGCGGCTCAGGTCGCGTCCTGTCTCGAAGCGGATCGTGCGGCCGTCCGTGAGCCCGCTCATGCCGGTGCCGGTCACCTGCGCCGCCGGCTGCGGCACGCCGTCGAGCCACGCGGCACGCATCGAGTGCTGGCCATCCCACTCGATCCACACGACCGCGTGTTCGGCCGACACATGCCGGCCCCACCGCAGCGTGTGGAAGGGAAACGCCCAGGGTGGCAGGGTGAGGCGCAGGCGTTCGGCGTAGCCGAGCCCCTCGAGGCGGCCGGACGCGGTGACGACGGTTGCGCGGGCGCGCGGCAGCAGGCACGACCACTCGATCGCGCCGGCGGCCGACGTCAGGAGCGTGCGCTCGATCGGCCCGTCGAGGCCGCGCCAGACGCCGTGGAGGCCGAGCGCCGACGACGTCCACGATAACCCGCCCGGCGCGACCACCGGCCAGGCCGTATCACCGAGCGCCCACGTTTCGATGGGCGCCGCCGCGGGCGGGGCCTCGAGCCGCGACGTGTAGCGCAGGTGCCGCCCATGCCACGCCACATCGGCCACATAGCCGACAAACGCCGTGCCGTCGTCGGCCACGACGTCCAGATACCACTTCTCGAGCTCGAATGCCATCATGCGGCCAGACGATCAATCAAGATCGGTGCCGCGCGGCCATGTGCTCTGTTTGCGAGGATCGAGCGCCGTTCTGTCGACGCCCGGCGCGGGCGATGCGGACTCTTCCGGGCATGAGGCGCCCTGCAGACCGGAACTTTTGGCGCGCGCGCCGTCGTCTTACCGGGTATGGAGCGCGTGACGAGTCGGGTGGGGGCCGCGGGGCTCGGCGTGGTGCTCGTGGCGCTCGGCGCTGCCGCCTGTCAGAGGTCGCTGCCCTCCGGGCCCTCCGATCTGGCAACCGGCATCACCATCTACGAGGATGCGAACTACCTCGGCCGTTCGGCGCACATCACCGAGGACATCCGCGACCTGAGGGACGTGCGCGGGCCGTGCGAACACTACGATTCGGACGCCGCCGGTGGCGGGCGCTATGTCTACAACTGGAACGACTGCATCTCGTCGGTGCGGGTCGCGCCCGGCTGGCGCGCGACCCTGTACCGCGATGACGGCTACCGCGACGACGCCCTCGAGATCACGTCCGACACGCCCAATCTGCAGCTCATCACGCAGCACGATTGCCCGAAAGACGGGCTGAACGACTGCGTGACGTCGATCCGCGTGCGCCGCCAGTAGGAGTTCAGCGGCTGTTGCTCGACCCTTCGAAGAACCACTTGCCGCCGACGCGCACCACCTCGGCGATGCCCTTCACGGGCTTGCCGTCTTCCACGCCTTCGTAGTCCACGAGCGCGGTGTCGCCGTCCACCGTGCCGCCCACCACGCGCACCTTGCGCGGCGAGAAGTCGCGCAGCATCTTGAACATCTCCTTCGCCTCGCCGGCCTTCTCGGCCTCGGTCATCATCGCCTGCCGCTCGGGCGAGGCCGTGGCCTTGAGTGCCTTGAAGTCGTTCTTCTCGATCGCGCCGTAGTGCGCCAGCACCGCGCGGCCAGGCTCCCCGCCATCCGGCGGCAGCGCCGTGCCCGTGCGCGCCACGACGGATTCGACCGGCAGATCGAACGTCACGTCGGCGGTGTCGCCGCCAGCCTTGAGCCGGAACGTGCCGGCCACCCGCGTGGCACTGCGCGTCGTGAGCTTCAGCGTGCCCTCGTAGTCGCCCGTGCACGACGAGCCGCCGCCCTGGCCGGTGGAGTAGTTGATGCAGCTGAACGAGCCGTCGGGCTTCACGACGAGCGTCACGTGCGCACCGCTCATCCGCATCACGTCGAAGCTGTCGATCTTCCGGTCCTTCACCGCGTCCTTCCGGTTGAACGCGGCCGGCAGCAGGGCGACCTCGATGTTGTCGTCGTCCTTGTAGGCCACGGCATCCGCCACCGTGAAGCTGGCCCCCTTCACATTGACGCGCCCCCTGGCGTCCGCCAGCAGCTCCGGCGCCGCCGCCGCCGCCATCATCACCGCCAGCATCGCGCTACCCGCCTTGACCCTGTTCATGACCACGCGCCTCCTGACAGCACTAGCGGAAGTCGGGCGCAAACCCCCTCAACGGTTCTGCTAGACTCCGCGCCACGGAGTGACCCCATGACCTGTCTCACGGCCCGCCTCGTCCGGTTGTCCCGTCTGTCCGTGCTGCTCTGCGCCCTCTTGCTTCTGGTCTCGTGCAAGGCGGCGCCAGGCCCGGCCCCCGACGCCGGGAAGGCTGCCGCCACGGGCACCGAAATCCTCTGGGACCGCTACGGCGTGCCCCACATCTTCGCCCCCGACCACACCAGTCTGTTCCAGGCCTACGGCTACGCCCAGATGGAGGCCCACAGCGAGCTGCTGGTGCGGCTCTACGCGCAGGCGCGGGGCCGCAGCGCCGAGTTCTACGGGGCGCAGTACCTCGACTCCGACAAGTGGGTGCGCACGAACGGCCTGCCGGACACGGCCAAGCAGTGGGCGGCGGGGCAGACACCGGAGTTCGGCGCGCTCATCCAGGCGTTCGCCAAGGGGCTCAATCAGTGGGCCACCGAACACGCCGCGGACCTGAGCCCCGAAGCCAGGGCGGTGCTGCCGCTCACGCCCGAGGACGTCTACGCCCACGGGCTGCGTGTCATTCATTACGACTGGGTGGTCAGTCCGCGCCGGCTCGAAGGCCGCCTCGCGCGCTGGGAAGACGACGTGCACGGCTCGAACGAATGGGCGATTGCGCCGGCCCGCTCCGCCTCGGGCAAGGCCCTGCTCATGAGCAACTCGCACCTGCAGTGGGGCGACATCCACACCTACTTCGAGGTGCAGCTCACGGCCCCCGGCGTGACGAGCTACGGCGCCGTGTGGGTGGGCTTCCCGGTGCTGCGTCAGTGCTTCACGGAGTTCGTCGGCTGGACGCAGACCACCAACAACCCGTCGGAGTCGGACCTCTACGGTCTGGTCGAGAAGGACGGCGGCTACGTGCTTGACGGCCAGGTGAAACAGTTCGAGACACGCACGGAAACGCTGAAGGTGAAGCAGGCCGACGGCACGATCAAGGACGAAGTGCTGGTCGTGCGGAGGACCGTGCACGGCCCCGTCGTGGCCGAACGGCGCGGGACGAAGATCGCCATGCGCGTGGCAGCGCTCGACCGGCCGAAGATGTTCGAGCAGTTCTGGAAGATGGGCCTCGCGAAGAACTTCGCGGAGTGGGAAGCGGCGATGCGCATGCAGCAGCTGCCGCTCTTCAACACCGCCTACGCCGATCGCGACGGCCACATCGCCTACGTCTACAACGCCACGCTGTGGAAGCACCCGACGGGCGACTACCGCTTCTGGCAGGGCGTCGTGCCGGGCGATAAGTCCGAGCTTATCGCCCACGAGATCGTGCCCTACGACGAAATCCCGAAGGTGGCCGACCCGCCGCAGGGCTGGGTGCAGAACTCGAATGACATGCCGTGGACGTCCACCTATCCGATGACGCTCGATCCGCGGAAGTTCGCCGCCGGGTTCGCGGCACCCCAGGGCATCACGCAGCGCGCCCAGCGCGGCATCCGCATCCTGAGCACGGCGCCCGAGAAGATCACGTTCGAGCAGGTGAAGGAGTGGAAGCTCTCGACCCGCGTCGAAACCGCCGATCAGTTCGTGGACGACATCGCGGCCACCGCGAAGGCACGCGGCACACCACTCGCGAAACGTGCCGCGGACGTGCTGGCCAAGTGGGATCGCCAGAGCGAGGTGGAGAGCGACGGCATGCTGCTCTTCTACAAGTTCATGACGGCGGCTGGCTCATCGTTCGAGAAGATCGGCGGCTTCAAGGTGCCCACTGACGACGCCCGTCCGCTCGAGACGCCGCGCGGCTTCAAGGACCCGGCGAAGGCCATGGCCGTGCTCGACACGGTGGCCGCCGAGGTGGAGAAGGAGTACGGCATGCTCAACCCGAAATGGGGCGACGTGATGCGCTTCCGCCGCGGCAACGCCGACGTGCCCGGCAACGGCGCGCCGTCACAGCTCGGCGCCATCCGCACCATCGGCGTGAGCCCGTTCAAGGACGGCACGGTGGAAGCCGTGCAGGGCGATACGTTCTACGCGGTCATCGAATACGGCACGCCGCAGCGCGCCGAGGTGCTGCTCAACTACGGGAACTGGTCGAAGAAGGGCTCGAAGCACATCGACGATCAGCTGCCGCTGGCGTCGAAGAAGCAGATGCGGCCGATGTGGCGCGACCGCAAGGATATCGAAGCGAATCTGGAGAGTCGGAAGGTGCTCTAGCGTTGTTGCGCACCTCGCAGGAGTCGCCGGAATATGCAGGTCTGCATAAGCACGAGCGTTCCGCGCAGGCCAAGCGTGGAAGCCCCTTGTAATCAACGGGCTCCACGTCTCGCCCTCGACCAGTGAGCCGAGATATGCTGCGAGCATTGCAGGATCGACCGTAATATGCCGGTCGGTCCAATATTGGTTAGGCTGCACAGCAACGCGTGTCCCTATCCACAACCTTGATCTCCGATTGCGTGGCGTTCCATGAACTGGCTAATTCTCACATCTGCCCTCATAGCTGCCGGGACAACCTTGATTCACGCCTTCCTTGGCGGTAGGGATGTCGCCGCACCACTACTGAGATCAGAGGTTTCTGAGGAGATCAGGCTTACGATGTACGCATGCTGGCACATGGTCACAGCAGCGTTGGGCCTAACCGCTGTCGCTCTGCTACTTCTCGGCACGGCCACCATCCAGTCGAGCGTGTTGGCTTTGTTTCTCGGCATCCTCTGGGTGCTGTTTGCTCTGGTTTTCCTCTTTGTAACCCTGGTGGTTGCGCGTCCGCGAGGCTTGTTTCGCTTTCCGCAATGGACGCTGCTGCTCTCCGTAGGCGTCTTTGCACTATTGGGCAGCCTGCATCAACCTTGAGCCAAGTGCAGCCTAACCCCTCGCTCAAGCTGACCCGCTACGGCAGGCTTTGTAAGCCCGGTCCGCGCCAGTCGTACTATCGTCGCGTACCGGGCTTACAAAGCCTGCCTCCGCGGGCAGCTTAGCTCGAACGTTAGCCCGCAAGACACCCCCCTCCTCGGAGCACCACGCAATGCGTATTGATCGACTCGCGATATTCGCCGCCGTCAGTCTTGCTGTGGGCGGCCTGCTGGGACTCGCCGGATCGTTCTCTCCACCTACCCTCCGCGGCATTGCCTGGGGTCTTGACGGCACCGCGCTTGTCATGGGGACGCTACTTCTGGCAGTGCACCACATCAAACACGGCAACGATCAACTGGCTGCTGGCTTCCTCACGTTTGTTGCCGGCCAAACCCTGGTGGTTTCCAGTTCTGCGATGGACCTCGCAGCAAGTTCACCGTCCTTCGGTGCTGGTGTCGGGCTTTGGGCAGCAGGCCTGGCTCTGGTCAGTGCTTCCTCGGCAATGCCCCTCTTCGTAAGAGCCACGGGCTCCATCGCGTCGGTGCTGTTCGCAATCGTCGCAGTGGAGATCTTCGGCGGTACGGCGCTAACGCCACTGTCAAACCCGTTGCCCTTCAATGCGTACCCCTTTCTCGTGCTCACGCTGTTTGGTTGGGCGTGGGTCCACTATCGGCGCGCGCGCGTTGCGGCCTAACTGACCCCGTCATCTCGCCGGGCGGCGAGATAGAGACGGAAGCATTCGATCAGTTCCATGGCACGTCCGATGCGCCAAGCCTTCCGTCGCCCGGGGCACGCCCACATGCCGCCACGCCATATGCGTGCCTTCATCCAGTTCGCCCTGCTTCTGCCAGCTGTGCCGGCACACGCGGCGCCTCCCGATGTGTCGTCACTGGTCTGGCTGGCCGGCTGCTGGCAGAGCGACGGCGCCGAGGCGGGCTCCGGCGAGAACGGAACGGCAAGCCGCTCGTCATTCCGTTCCCGACGCCGCGTGGAAGCTGTGAGCCGCAGCGTCCCGGGGGCAGGCGAATGACGCCACGCCTTGTCCTGCCCGCCCTCGTCCTGATGCTCGTTGCGGCCAGCGCCGTCCGGGCGCAGTCCACCGTGCCAGTCACCGTGGCCGCCCCCATGCTCGCGCATGTGCGCGACGAGCGTTTCCAGATCGTCAGCGCCGTGCGTGGACTCCCGCTCGGCGTGCGCGAGGAACTGCAGCGGATGTTCGGCAGCGCCGCGATGGCGATCGCCGACCCTGGCGCGCCGTTCCAGGTCACGGACGTCATCACCGATCCCTCACTGCCCATTCGCCGCCTGGGCGTGGCCGGCTGCTCGCAGGATCACTGCCTCGTCTACTACGAACGCGGCGGCATTGCCCACGTGTGGCACGCGGTGTTGTTCCACTGGACGCCGGAGGCCACGCGCGTCGTGGCCGGCGGCATCGCCCCGGCTGGATTGCGGTCGGTGGACGAACTGCGGAACGCCGTGTTGTCGGGCGCGCTCACGGGGCCCGGGCGCTACTGGTAGAGGTACACTCGCCCGGCGCTGTCGCGCCACTGGCGGGTGTGTCGTCCGCCCTCGGAGGTCTCATGCGGAAGTGGTCGTTCGTTGCCGTGCTGTTGTTGGTTGCCGTTGCCGCCGTGGGCGCGCAGCAGACGGGATTCTCGCGCACCGTGCTGCAGCAGGTGGATATCTCGGCGCCCGGCCGTGAAGCCGTGACCGCGCGCGCGGAGTTCAGTGCCGTGGGCGCCTCGGTGGGCCGGCACACGCACTTCGGCGAGGAAGTGGGCTACGTGCAGGAAGGCACGCTCACGATCGAAATCGACGGCGTGACGAAGACCGTCAAGGCCGGCGAGGCGTTCATCATCCCGAATGGCAAGCCGCACAATGCCACGAACGCCGGGCCGGGCAAGGCGTCGATTGTGGTGACCTACATCGTGCAAAAGGGTAAGCCGCTGGCGACGCCGGTGAAGTAGCCGCGTCGATGTCCGCCGAGACCGCCTTCGTCTCGCATCCCGTCGCCCTGCTGGCCCTCGTGCTCGCCGTGGTTGCCGGCGCGCGCCTGCTCGAGCAGAGGATCGCGTGGGTGCAGACCATCAGCTCGGCGGTTGTCTGCACGCTGCTCGGCATCCTGTTCGCCAATATCGGCGTCATCCCGCAGGCGTCGCCCATCTACGACGGCGTGAACGCCTACGCTGTGCCGTACGCGATCGTGCTCGTCATTCTGGGCTCCGACCTGCGCGATCTCGGCCGCGCCGGCCGGCCCATCGTGGTGGCCTTCGTGCTCGCCACGGCCGGCAGTTTCGGCGGCAGCCTCGTGGCGACGCTCTTCTTCGGGGCCCTCGTTGGTCCCGAGGCCTGGAAGCTCGCGGGGCAGTTCGCCGCCTCGTTCACCGGCGGCGGCATGAACTTCGTGGCCGTCGGCCGGGCGCTCGAGACGAGCGCCGACACCTTCGCGGCCGCATCGGTCGTCAACAGCCTCTCCACCGTGCCGTGGATGCTCGCGCAGGTGGGCCTGTACCGCGTCCTCGTCCGCTTCTACCGGCCGCTGCCGGCCTCGATGCCCGTCACCACGGCCGAAGACATCCAGGCGATTCGCGATCGCTGGGACCGGGCCACGCTCACCATCACCGACCTGGCCGTGCTCGGTGCGCTGCCGCTCGTGGTGCTGTGGGCGTCGGAGCGCCTCTCGCCCCTCCTGCCGGGGTTCCCGCTCGTGCTGTGGCAGACGACCCTCGCACTCGTGCTGGCGCAGGTGCCCGCGATCCAGCGTCTCGTCGGCGCGCCGATGCTCTCGTACTTCGCGCTACATCTCTTCTTCGTCGTCATCGGCACCTCCGCCGTGTTCAGCGCCCTCGCGGGACAGGGGCCGCTCCTTGCGGCCTACATGGCGTCGATCATCGCGCTGCATGCCGTGGTGGTGTACGGCATCGGCGCGCTCGCTCGGCTCGATCTGGCGAGCCTCACGATTGCCAGCCAGGCCGCCGTGGGCGGTCCGGGCTCGGCCCTGGCGCTGGCGATGACGATGCGCTGGCCGGCGCTCGTCACGCCGGGCATCATCGTCGGCATCTTCGGGTACGCCGTCGGCAACTACGTCGGCGTGGCGTGCGCGTACCTGGTGCGCGCGCTCGTCACGCGCTGATGCCGACGGCGCGCAGGGCGCGCAGCAGCGCCTCGGGCTCATCGGTGCCGATGCGGAAGCGGGTGCCGTTGCGCAGCTGCAGCTCCACGGCATCGAGACCCCACACGTTCCACAGCCGCCCGTGCGAGATGTAGCGCATGCCCCAGCCGTTCAGCGGCGAATTGCGCACCGCGCGTGCGTGGGTGACGTCGGCGACGGCGATCCGTTCGCGCAGAAGGCTCACCGGGCCGAATCGCACCTGCACCGAGGTCTCGTCGACGATGACGGTGAGCGTGCCGACGAGCGCCGAGGCCAGCGTGGTCACGAGGCACATCACACCGAAGATCGTGACTGACTGCATGCGCGAGGCAATGACCGCCGCGAGCCCGACGAGCGCCGCTGCCATCCAGTAGCCGGCCTGTGTGTGCCTGTAGGGCATCTTCAACACCGCCTATTGCGCCGCCCTGCCCCTCTCTGCTGGCCACACGTACTTCCCGAACCAGTCCCAGTTCTGCTGCATCGCCGCGCGGTTCGCTTTCGGCTTGTCGAGTCCGTGGCCGAAGCCGCGGAAGATCATGAGCTCCACCGGCACCTTCTGATCCTGCAGGCCCTGATACAGCTCGAACGCATTCGGGATTGGCACACGCGGATCCTTGTCGCCATGCTGGATGAGCGTGGGCGCCTTCGCGCTCCTGATGTAGGTCATGGGCGACGTGTCGGCGTAGATCTTCGGATCGTCCCACGGCGTCGCCTTCAGGTACTGCCGCGTGAAGGGGTGGATGTCGGTGTTCACGTAGTAGGTGACCCAGTTCGAGATGCCGGCGCCCACTGACAGCGCCTTGAAGCGGTCCGCGTGTTTCGTCGTGAGGAAGGCCGAGATGTAGCCGCCCTGGCTCCAGCCCATCGAGCCCACGCGGTCTTTGTCCACGAGTCCCTGCGCCACGAGCGCGTCGATGCCACTCAGCACGTCCCACGCATCGCCGATGCCGAGGTTGCGCACGTTGAGCGATCGGAACGCTTCGCCGTAGCCGGCGCTGCCGCGGTAATTCGGCTCGAGCACGAGCGCGCCCTTCGCCAGCCAGCCGTCGATGGGGTAGAAACTCGCGCTGCCGTAGGGCTGCGGACGCGAGACGCCGGTCGGGCCACCATGAATCACGACCAGCAGGGGATAGCGGCGGCCGGCCTGGAAGTCCGCGGGCTTGTGCAGCACACCTTCGATCTCCGCGCCGTCCTGACTCTTCCAGCGCACGACCTCGCGGCCGTGACGCGGCCACGCGGCCACCTGCGCGCCGAGGTCGCTGAGCTTCACGGGCACGAGTGTCGTAGTCACAGGCGCGGCAAAGACCTCGGGGAACTCCCGCGCGCCGCTGGCGACGAACGCCGTGTGGGTGCCGGCCGGCGTGACCGCGAAGCTCTGGCCGATCCAGTCTTCGCGCACGCGGTGAAGAGCCGTCTGGCGGCTGCCCGGATCGAGGCGATAGAGATACGACCACGTGCGCTGCGAGGCGCTGAAGAAGATGCCGGTGTCGGTCCACGCGACGAGCGACGGGTTCTCGTCGAACCGCGCCGTCAGCGACTCCGGCGTGCCGCCGCTGGCGTTCACCACCGCCAGCGCGCCGTTCTCGAAGAAGTAGAAGGGCTTCGCCATCGCCGACTGGAAGGCGATGCGGCGTCCATCGGGCGACCAGCGCGGATTCGAATCGGGCCCGTCCTGCGTGACGACTGCGGTCACCGCACCTGAGGCCACGTCCACGAGCGAGATGTCGGCCGTGCCGCTGTGGCTGGCGTCGCTGCTCACGCGGTGATCGAAGGCGAGGCGCGTGCCGTCAGGCGACCAGTCGAACGCGCCGACGACGAACGCGCCACTCGTGAGCTGGCGCGTGGCTTTCGTGGCCACGTCGAGCACGTGAATCTGCGCCATCCGCGCGTCGCGGTCTTCGTGCGTGTATTCGCCATACTGTTCGGTGCGCGCCTTCATGGCCGGCGTGACCAGGTCGGTCATCGTGTAGGCGATACGCGTGCCGTCGGGTGACCAGGCGAACGCCGTCACGCCTTCGCTGCCACTCGTGAGCGCCTCGGCCTCGCCGCCCTCGAGCGACAGGCGATAGAGCTGGCGCGTGTCGGTGCGGTCGGAGATGAAGGCGAGCCACGTGCCGTCGGGCGAGAAGGCCGGCTGCAGGCTCGACTTCTTCGCCATCGTGATCTGGCGCCCGCTGCCGGCGGTCCGCGCGTCGGCGAGCCAGATCTCGGTCTCGTAGGAGTTGTCCTCCCAGTTCGTCTCGCGCACCGCATAGGCCACGGTGTGGCCGTCGGCGGCGATGGCCGGCGTGCCGCTCGTGCGCTTGAGTGCGATGAGGTCGTCGATCGACTGTGCGGATGCGCTCGCGGCGGCGAGGCAGGCGACGAGGGCAAGGATGATGGCGCGCATGCCGCCCATCCTAGCCCCGATCAGACGCGCCGTCATCGAGACGCGTGCGATGGCGTGCAGGCGCTACGGCGCGACGACTTTCAGCTTCGGGAAGTAGTGGCGGTAGCGGAGCGGATCGCGCGTGAGGAGGGTGTAGCCGGCCACCGCTGCGTGAGCGCCGATGTAGAAGTCTGGCAGGGGCGCTGGACGTGTGCCGCCGCGGCGCCGGTACTGCACGAATGCCCGACCCGCGAGAAAGGCCGCGTTCCACGGCAGCGGCTCGCGCCGCACGTAGGATTCCGGGAGTGCGGCCTCGACGTCGTCGAGCGAATCGAAGCCCGCCGAGACTTCCGCGAAAACGATCGGGTTGATCACCAGCGCGCCGCGATTGGCCGCGCGCGTCACCATCGCGTCCGACCAGTCGCGCCATTCCGAGTCCTCGTCGAAGAGATCGATGAGGACGTTCGAATCAACGAGGGTCGAGCTCATCAGGCGTGTCCCGCAGCAGCGCGAGGAGCTCACGGCTGCTCATCCGCATCTTCGCGCCGTGCACCTTCAGGTGCTCCGTGATGCGGGCGCCACGGCTGGTCCGGCCCGCGGCGGGACGAATTACCGCCTGGCCGCGTTCGGCCGTGATCTCGACCTCGGTATGCGGCAGCAGACCCAGCGCCTCGCGGACGTCCTGGGGGATGGTGACCTGTCCCTTGCTCGTGATGCGCATGGTAAGAGTAAGACCGTTAAGAATCTTACCATGCGCCTCGCCTGCGCGGCCGCGACTGGCCGCGGCGCTACTTGAGCTTGAGACCGGCCGGCAGCGCCACGTCGGCATCAGTCGCGCTTGGCGTGATCTGCAGCGTTTCGGTCGTGGTCGTGAGGATGGTCGAGCGGCCGGGGGCCGCCGCCGCCGCCGGTGCGGGCGCCGGGGCGTCGTTGCCCTTCTTGCGGAAGCGGCCCAGGCCGCCGAGCAGTCCGCCAAGGCCGGGGGCCGGCTCCGCCTTCTGCTCGCTCTGGCTGCCTGGCGGCACGGCGGCGATGAAGACCATCTCGGTGAGGAGGGGCGTGCCGTTCAGCTTCTTCGCCTCATCGGCGAACTTCGCCATCGCGTCCTTCATCTGCGGATACATCGCCATGGCCTGCGTCATGTTCGGCGCGGCCTGCGCCATCATCGGCCCGTAGACCTTCTGCCCGTACTTCATGCGGAAGTCGTTCAGCTCCTGCAGCGCGGGCACCTTCGGCGCCATCCACAGGTGCGTCTCGAGCACGAGGCCACCGGCCTCTTCGAGCGTCTTGCCCTTTTCGCGCACCGTGATCGTGGCGACCTGTTCCTTTGTGTCGGTGCCGGCAACCTGCTTCGCGCCCGGGCCGGCCGCGATGGAGAAGTCCACCTCATATTCCTTCTGCGGCTCGCCCTTCTTCGGTTCGGGCTCGGGCTCCGGCTTGGCGTTCGCAGCGTCCTTCTCGGCCTTCGCCATCGCCTCTTCCATGCGCTTGCGCATCTCGGCGAAGGTCATGACCGTGTAGGTCTTGCCCTTGAGGTCGAGCGTGTAGACCTTCTCTTCGGCCAGGTCGATGATTTCACCCGTGTCGCCCGTGATCGAGAGCATCCGCTGGCCCTTGAGCGAGACGGTGGTTGTGATGCCCTCACGGGCGCCGCGGCCGCCGAACATGTTGACCATCTTGCCGATGGCCCCTTCGAACCTGACCTGCGTTCGCTCCTGGGTCTTGACGTCGGCGTGCGCGAACGCGGGAGCCAGGAGGAAAAGACCGAGGGTGGCGAGGGCAATGGCGCGTGTAGTCATGGTTTCAAGTGTAGCAGCGCGGAAAAACCGGGAAGCCCCTCAGGCCGAGGTCGAATCCTCGTGGCGAGCCGGCGTCCGCTCGGCCATGCGCTTCACCTGACCCAGAATCGCCCACCGGATCGCGGCACTGCCCGGCTTGATGAGCCGCCAGTACCACGTGAAGTACCGCGCCGTACGACCATCGCCACAGGCGACGCGCGTCTCGGTGCTGAGCTGCGTGCGCCCTCCGTCGATCGCCGTCAGCTGGAAGTTCCAGGCCACTCGGGCCAGCCCGGCCGGCACCGGCTCGCGGAACGTCTCCGGGCGGCTCGGCACGAGGCCGCCCGATGGCGTCCAGAAGCGGCCGGTCAGTCCGAGCACGAGCTCATGCGGCGGCGCTTCTTCGAGCAGCGCGAAATCGGCGCTCAGCATCGTCTTGAGCCGGCCGGCCGTGCGGGCCCGCGCCTCGCGGGTTTTACGCCAGGTCGCGATGGGCGCCACGACGAATGCCGGCACCGCCCGGACCGCCATCAGCGCCACGACGAGCGGATGGCGGCTGAAATCGGTGTCGAGCAGCGCGGCATAAGTGTGCGCGAGCGGTGCCTCGACCGTCACCGCGTGATGCGAGGTGACGAGCGGCTGCGGCATCCAGGTGTCGAGGCGCGTCATCGGCATCACGCGCCATCGTATCCGCACACACCGTCCCGGATGCGGACACCTCCTCGTCGCCTGGTCGAGTCGCGTGCCGGCCCGGTCATCGGCATTTCGTCGAATTCGCGGGCGGCGCGAGGCGACGGCGCGCCGTGAGTTCCCGGACGAGGATCCGATCGGCCGGCGTTTCTCGTTCGGGCCGGGCGAGGACGGCCATCCGCACTGGGTGACCATCGTCGGCGCGTCGCTGACGCAGCGCCGATTCACCATGACGCTGCTCGCAACCTTCGCCGTCCTCGCCAGCCTCGTGCCGGCGCTGCGGGCCGCACGTGTCGACCGCTCGACGCGCTGCGGATGGCCTGAGACGGCCGCGCGCGCTCCTGGCGGCGGGGCTGTGTCGTTGAGTACAGCCGGCCTGCCGCCGGCTCCGTATCGTGGTCCCGGGAGCACGATATGAATCAGATGACACAGGAACGCCGTCCCTTCCGCTTCACGCTCGGCCTGCTCGCGGGCACCGCCGTCGGCGCCGGTCTCACGATGTGGCTGGCCCCGCGCATGACGGCGGAAATCCGCGGCCGCGTCGAAGATGCCGTCGAGTCGTTCGGCGAGCGCGCGGCCACACGCTTCGAGGCCGCCAGCGTGCAGGTGGGCGCGGTGGCCGACGAGATCGGCGCCCGCGGCGCCCGCGTCAGGAACGGCATCGCCGATGTGGTGGCCCAGAGCGCGCACGACGTCGAGCAGCGCGCGCTGCGTGCCCGCACCGACCGCCCGGCGGTGACGTCGTGAGGCAGCCGACGCGGCGCGCCCTCGCCATCGTCTGCGTGACCGCGCTGCCCCTCATGTCGTGGGCCAGTGCGCAGACGCCGGCCGAACTTCAGGACGGCGGCCTGCAGAGCGCGAAAGCCGCGCGGGTCTTCGGCGAGATCATGGACGCGCCCGACAGTCGGTGGCCGCCGGTCCGGTCGGCCGTCAGGCTGGCGCCGCGACCGACGTGAAGCTCGACGCGCAGATCCTCTCGTACTCGCGCAGCCGCGGGCTCTTTGCCGGCCTCGAGCTTGCGGGTGTGGTCATCAAGCCGGACGTCGACGACATGCGCGCCATCTACGGCGCCGGCGTGACGGCGAAGAGCGTGCTGCAGGATGCCGCACGCAGCACGCCGATGGCCGTGCAGGCGTTTCCCGCCGCGCTCGGCCGTTATTCCACGCGCTGAGCGAGGCGCGGCGCCTGTGGTAGAGTCCGCGTGTTTTCGCGGCTCATCCACGGAGGCGCAGCGATGGCGTGTGTGAACGTCCGAACGCGGGTGGCGCTGAGCGCGGTGGCCCTCGCCGTGCTCGCCGTGCCAGGCACGGCGCGCGGCCAGTATCCGGCGCCGGTGCTGGAGCGGCCGCTCGCCGACGCCGCGGCCACCGACCTCACCGAAGGCAAACGCCTCTATAACGCGCAGTGCGCGCTCTGTCACGGCATCGATGGCGGCGGCGGCTACGGGCCCTCGCTGCTGCGTCCCGCCTTCGCCCGTGCCGCCGACGACGCCGGCCTCTTCACGCTCGTGCGCACCGGCATTCCCGGTGTGATGCCCGGCTTCGGTGATGCCAATGGGCCGAAGCGCAGCTGGCAACTCGCGGCGTTCGTGCGGTCGATGACACGCGCTGGCGGCGCGATGCCGCCGGGCGACGCCGCGCACGGGCGCGCCGTGTATTCCTCGCGCGGCTGCGCCAATTGCCACGTGCTCGGCGGCGACGGCCGCGCCTTCGGGCCGGATCTCACGGCCATCGGCCTGCAGCGCGGGCCGGCGTATCTGCGGCAGGCGCTCATCGAGCCGGCGGCACGGGTGCCCGATGGGCATGTCGTGGTCACGGTGCGCGCGAAGACGGGTCCGGCGATCCGCGGTGTGCGGGTCAGCGAAGACGCCTTCTGGGTGCACGTGCGCGACGCTAGCGGCCGGCTGCACACGCTGCGTGTGAGCGAACTCGCGGAGTTCCGCCGCGAAGCCGGGGCCAGCCTGATGCCGGCCTACGCCACGCTCGCCGCGGCGGACCTCGACGATCTGGTGGCCTACCTCTCGAGCCTGCGGGGGCAGCGATGAGACAACTGGTGATGACGGCGGCAGTGGTGTCGGCGCTCTCGGGCGCGGTGCTGAGCGGCCAGGTGCCGTATCAGCGGCTCGTGGACGCGGCGAAGACGCCGGGCGACTGGCTCACCTACAACGGCGGCTATTTCGGGCATCGTCACTCGACGCTCGATCAGATCACGACGTCCAACGTGAGCGGGCTCGTGCCGGCGTGGATCTATCAGGTGCAGGGCAACGGCCAGATGGAGACGTCGGCGATCGTGGCCGACGGCATCATGTACGTCACCGAACCTCCGACGACCGTGACGGCGCTCGACCCGAAGAACGGCCGCCCGATCTGGAGCTACGTGCGGCCGATGCCGGCCAACCTGCGCCTCATCGGCTTTCCGGCCACCAACCGCGGCGTTGCCATTCTCGACGACAAGGTCTTCGTGGGCTCGCTCGATGGCGCGCTCATCGCGCTCGACGCGCAGACCGGCGCCGTGCGCTGGGAAACCAAAGTGGCCGACAACGGTACCGGGCACTCGGTCACGATGGCGCCGCTCGCGGTGAAAGACAAAGTGATCGTCGGCATCAGCGGCGGCGAAGCCGGCATCCGCGGGTTCGTCGATGCCTACGATGCGACGACCGGCAAGCTCGCCTGGCGCACATACACGGTGCCGGCGGTGGGCGAGCCGGGGGTCGAGACCTGGGCCGGCGAGAGCTGGAAGCACGGCGCCGGCGCCACCTGGCTCACCGGCTCGTATGACCCCGCGCTCAACCTGCTCTACTGGGGCACCGGCAATCCCGGCCCCGACTGGAACGGCGACGTCCGCAAGGGCGACAACCTCTACACCTCGTCGGTGCTCGCGCTCGATGCCGACACCGGGAAGATGAAGTGGTACTTCCAGTACACCCCGCACGACGTGCACGACTGGGACGCGAACCAGATCCAGGTGCTCGCCGACCTCACGGTAGGGGGGAAGCCGCGCAAGGCGCTCATCACCGCCAACCGCAACGCCTTCTACTACGTGCTCGATCGCGTGACCGGCGAGTTCCTGCACGCGGCGCCGTATGCGAAGCAGACCTGGGCGCGCGGTATCGATCCGAAGGGACGCCCGCGGGTCATCGAAGGCACCGACCCGACGCCCGAGGGCAATCTGGTCTATCCGAGCCTGCAGGGCTCGACGAACTGGCCCAGCCCGTCGTACAGCCCGCAGACCGGCCTCTTCTACGTGCCGGTGCGCGAGATGGGCTCGTACTACTACAAGACCGACGTCGAATACGAAGCCGGGCAGCCCTTCACGGGAGGCGGCGAACGCCGGCTGGCCGATGAGGCCTGGGGCGCGGTGCGCGCGCTCGACGCGGTGACCGGCAGGCAGGTGTGGGACTTCCGCCTGCCGTCGCCGTCGTGGTCCGGTGTGCTGTCGACCGCCGGCGGCCTCGTGTTCTCGGGGTCGAACGAAGGCAACTTCTACGCCCTGGACGCGAAGAGCGGCGCGCCCTTGTGGCAATTCCAGGTGGGGGGCATGGTGCGCTCGAACCCCACCACGTTCCTCGTGGATGGCCGCCAGCACGTATCGGTGGCGGCCGGCCGCGCTGTGTTCGTCTTCGCGCGGCCCGTGAAGTAGCGCCCCTCAGCGCCGCGGCGTTACCGTTCGACCGCCGTGGTCGTGAGCGTGACGACTTTGCCGCCGCGCCACACCTGCACCGTGACCGTGTCACCCGGCCGCACGCGATCGAGCGTGGCCGTGAAGGCGATCACGAACTCCGGCGTGGAGGACACCGGCACGCCGTTCACGTCGAGCAGCACGTCGCCGCCGAGCACGAGGTCGAGTTCGCCGATCCGGGCCGGCAGCGACCCCTCGCGCAGGCCAAGGCGGTCGGCGAGCGACCCGTCGGCAACCGCCTGCACCAGCAGTCCGGCGGGCTGCGGCAGATGGAACGCCCGCGCCACCTCGCCGTCGATCATCAGTGACTCGACGCCGAACCAGCCGCGGCGCTGTTCGAGCATGAGCTTGCGGGCGACGTTTCCCGTCACCGAGAAACTCGGACCCGTCGCCGTGCCGTCCTTCGCGAGGACGTGCGTGACGATGCCCACGACCTCGCCGCGCAGGTTGAAGAGCGGCCCGCCGGAGTTGCCCTCGAAGACAGCCAGGTCCGTCTGGAACACTTCGAGCGCCGTCGTGTCTTCGTAAACGCTCTCCGGCTTCCGCCGGGCGCTGACCCAGCCCACGGCCAGGGAGTGATTCGCACCGTACGGCGCGCCGATCGTGAAGATCTGGTCGCCGATTTCGAGAGCGTCGGAATCCCCGAAGGCCGCCACGGTCGCGCCGGGCGGCACCTGCGCGAGCTGGAGCAGGGCGATGTCGGCGAATGGCGCCGAGGCGACCACCCGGGCGCCCACCGGCTCGCCGGTCGTGAAGCGCACGCGGATCTCGTCGGCGCCCTGCACTACGTGGGCCGCGGTGAGCACCTTGCCGTCGGCCGAAATGAGCACGCCCGAGCCGACCCCCTCTTCCACGGCGAGGGGCTCGCCCGCGACCGATGCCCCCTTGGCGCCGCGTGCTTCGATGAGCACGACCGAGGCGTTGACCTGGCGGAACACCTCCCGCAGGGACTGCGCGCCGGCGTCCGGCGCCGCGAGTATTCCAAGGGCCATGACGGCACCTGCCACTCTGGTCAAGGCTGTCTCCCTCATGGTTCCCTTGGTTGGACCCCCGCCGGACGGCACACGATTCGTCCGTACGTGCCGCCGCTACTTCTTCGCAACCGCCCCGAGCAGCAGTTCCATGGCCTTGTTCAGCGTGGCCCCGGCCTGCCGCGAGCCCTTGAAGTTGCCGAGGCGCACGATGACCAGGTCGTGCGAGGGCACGATCCACACCGACTGCCCGCCGGCGCCCTGCATCGAGTACGCCTCCTTCGGCAGCGGCACGCGGCCATCGCCGTTCACCCAGAAGAAGCCGCCCCCGTAGACCGGGTTCTCGTCCTCGAGCCAGGCCGGCGCGATCGTGCTCACATGCGCGGTGTAGCCCTCGGGCAGGATGCGCTCGCCGCCCGGCGTGACGCCGTCGTTCAGGTACAGGTTGCCGAGGCGGGCCCAGTCGCGGCCCGACATGTACTCGTAGCCCTGCGTCAGGAAGTTGCCGAAGGGATCGGTCTCGAGCACCATCGTGCGCACGCCGATTTTGTCGAACACGGCGCGCTGCGGGTAGGAGTGGTAGTCGGCCTTCAGCTTCTCGATGCCGAGGCGGTTCAGGTAGTTGGCGAGCACCGGGTCGGTGTTGCGGTAGCGGCCCACGCGGTTGGGCGGCCACTGCTGCGGACGCGTCGCCGCGTACTTGTACGAATCGACGCCGCCCGTGTAGAGATACAGGTGGTCGGGATAGGTGCCGTTCGGGTCGTAGTCGGGATCGTTCGGCGCCTTGATGCGGATGCCGCTCGACATCCGCATGATGTCCTGGATGCGGATCTCCTTGCGCTTGTCGCCCTCGGCCTGCCACTCCGGCACCGGCGCCGGCTGATCGAGCGTGTAGACGCCCTGTTTGATGAGCGTCGCCATGATCGTGCCGGTGACGCTCTTGCCCATCGACCAGCTCTCGAGCGGCGTCGTCGCCGTGATGCCGTCGCCGTAGCGCTCGGCGATGATGCGGCCCTTGTAGGTGGCAACGAAGGCCGTGGTTTCGGCGTCGGGGTTGGCGAAGGCCGCGTCGACCGCCGCCTTCACCTTCTCCATGTCCACGCCGGCCGGCGGCGGCGTCTTCGGCTCGCGGTCGCCCATCGGCCAGTCCTGCGACGCGGCGGGCGGCAGATTCGGCTTCACCGGCTTCGGCGTGAAGTTGAGGGTGGTCGAGCCTTCGGGATAGGTCACGCAGCCCTGGCCGCCGGTGTAGACGGCCGTGCGCACGACGCCGTTCGGCAGCGTGATGCTGACCGTCTTCTTCGCCATGTCGACGACGGGCTTGCTCACCTTCGCCCGATGCTCGTAAGGACCGGTGAAGTAGCCCACGTGTTCGGCGGCGAACTCGGCGGTGTAGCCGGTGAGGAAGACCGCCGAACACACCGTCTTCACGTAACCCGAGGTGTGGTGCGAGAGCGCGTCACCGGGCGGCGGTTCATATGGCGTAGCGAGTTCGAGCGCCTTCGCGCGGGCGATGCGCGCCTGGCGCGCCGCCTCAGCCGGATCGACCGCGGCGGCCGGAGCGGGTTCGGGGGCGGGCGCCGGCGCCGGTCCCTGACAGGCGGCCGCGAGGGCCGTGGTGAAGAAGAGTGCGGCGAGGCCCGCGGGCCCGGTCTGCGACGGTCGTTTCGACATCGGTCAGCCCCCTTGAAACCGGGGCAGTCTACACGATGTGACTTCCAGCGCGACCCCAGGGTCTCATGCAAGTGCTGACGAACATCCTGCCGGGTGGCATGACGAAGACGACCGTGGACGACGCGAAGTCGCCGGCCGTGGTCCCGTCCGGCTTGACCTGGCGCCGGCCTCCGGCCTACAAGAGAGGCGTGCGCGGCGCGCCCGACCGCGGGCCCCGGACAGGACGAGACGTCATCTCATGAAAAAGCTGCTGTTGACGTGGTCTGCGCCCCTGCTCATCGCTGCACTCGTGGCGCCGCTCGGCGCCGCCGAGTTGAAGACCATCAGGGGCGAGATCGTCGACCTCGGGTGTTCGATGAGCAAAGGGGCCGCTGGCAAGGGCGAGGACCACGCCGCCTGTGCCATGGGCTGCGCGAAGAACGGCGATCCCATGGCCTTGCTCACGGATGACGCGGTCTATGTCATCGAGGGCAGTTATGCCGCCGACAAGAACGCCAAGCTGCTCGATTTCGTGGCGAAGAAGGTCGAGGCCAAAGGCTCCATCACCGAACGCGACGGGAAGCGCTACCTCAACGTCGCCGCGATGATGGTGCAGAAGTAGGTCCCCGCACGCGCACTGGAGCCGTCTCGGGATAGGATGGCTCCCGCGAGCGCGTTCCCTCCCGTGTCGGACAACCTTCAGGGGACCGGCATGCCGCGCCCGAGGCTTCGGCATGCACAGACCGCGCATCGAACGGATTCACCATCTCACCATCGCCGTGCCGAGCCTCGAGGGGGCGCTCGATCTGTGGCGCGATGCGCTCGGCGTGAGTCCTGACATCCGGGAGTTTCCCGAACTGCAGATGCGCGAGGCGGCGTTCCCGGTCGGCGAACTGGAGGTGCGCCTCTGGCAGGCCACCGGCAACGCCGGCGACGGGCCGGGCCTGCGGCAGATCGGCCTGCAGGTCACGCGCTTCGACGACGCCGTGGCCGCCTGCTGCACGCGCGGGCTCCGGCCGGCCAAACCGGCGCCGGTCACGCGGCCGCTCGGCCGCCGCAAGCGTCTCGTCGATGCCGACGGCGTCGGCCCCGCCCTCGAACTGCTCGAAGCGCGCTACGAGGTGGCCAACGTGCCGCCGGTGCGCCTCACGCGCGGCCTGACCCGCACACCGAAGCGCCAGGCGTCGGCACCGCCCACGCGTGGCGCCAAACCGCCGCTGCCGCCGGCGGCACCGCAGACCGTGAAGACGGCGCGGGCACCGCGCCCGCCCGTGCGCCCACGCGGCAAGGTCAGCCGCGGAGGGAAGAAGAAATGAGTCGTCGGCTGCGGCTCGAGGGGCACGCGGCCCTGGTCACCGGTGCGTCGCGTGGCCTCGGCCTCGGGTTCGTGAAGGCGCTCGCCGCGGCGGGCGCGGAAGTGTGGGCGATCGCCGAGAACGCCGGGGAACTCGAGCGCGCCTGCGCCACCGTGTCGGGCAACGCGCCGCTGCATCCGCTCGTGGCCGATCTGCGCCGGAAGAGCGATGCGGCCCGGCTCATCGCCACCGTGCAGCAGTTGCGCCCGGCGCTCTCGGTGCTCGTCAACAACGCCGTCATCCAGCCGCTGAAGTCGCTCTCGGATACCGACGACAGCACGTGGGATGCTGCGCTCGCCGTGAATCTCACCGCGCCCTTTCTGCTCACGCGCCTGGCCGTACCTCTCATGCGCGACGCCGGCGGCTCGATCATCAACGTGTCGGCGGCGGCGGGCATCCAGGGCTTCGCCTGCGAGGCGTCGTACTGCGCGACGAAGTTCGGTCTCGAAGGGTTCACGCGCGCCACCGCTCTTGAACTCGAGCCGCTCGGCATCGCCGTGAACAGCGTCACGCCGGGCGCGAAGATCAAGCCCACCGGCGTCGAGCAGGTGGTCTTCGACGCGCTGCCCGCCGAGGAGCAGGCGCAGTATCGCGACCCGGCCACCTTCGCGCCGGCCATCGAAGTGCTGGCGCTGCTGCGTGGCCGGCCGTCGGGCCTGCGCTTCGACCTCGCGCGCCTCACTGACGATGTGGCGCGTCTCGGCTTCGACGGCGCCCGCGCGTCGATTGCGACGCTCGCCGAGTTCCGCGCCAGCGACTTCACCGACACGACCCGCGCGTAGCCGCGGCCGCGCGCCGGCGGATGCTCATGGCCCGCGACCTGTTTGGAGACGTCACCCGTCCGTTCGACAGTGTCGGCGCGCGTTCGCGCCTCGCCGTCCCCTCTCGAACACGCCCACGCGCCTCGACGGCGAACCCGCGGCCGTCATCGACGCCGCGAAAGGCGCCGGCGTGGACAAGGTGGGCATCGTCACGCCGGCGATGCGCGGCCTGCGCCAGAGGCACCGCGCGGGTCAGCCGACGGGGATGGCGCGGCCGGCGAGGGCCGCGCGCATCCGGCTCTGGGTGGCCTCGGCGTCGGCGGTCGCGTCGAGATGCACCCAGTCGGCCGGCGCCTGCACGCGGGCCACCTGCTGACGCACGACGTCCGCGTCCGCGTCCGAGGCATCATGCCGACGCGCGGCGACACGGCTCAGCAGCGTGGCATCGGGCGCCGCGAGCCACACCGCGGCGAACGGCATCCCGGCGCGCGTGGCGACATCGGCAATCGCGGCGCGGGCGGGCGCGTCGGCGTACACCGCGTCGCACACCACGGCGTGGCCGGTGGCGAGGGCGCTTGCGGCCCGTTCCGCCAGACGCGCGTAGACGCGCACGCCGACATCCGGCGCATACGCGGCCGCCGGCAGCGGA
>JBIKUN010000109.1:0-15844 GCA_044347565.1 Vicinamibacterales bacterium
CGACGAGCGTGAGGCGCTCGTCGTCGCCCACGGGCTGGCCCGACGCCCGCCACACCTCCATCTCGTCCTTCCCGCCGCGGCAGCCGATGTCGAGGCGCAGCCCCGACACCCCGAGGGCCCGCGCGCGCCAGCGCGGCCGCTGCAGGTGATCGCGCAGCAGCGCCCGCAGATCGGCGCCGCGCAGGCTCAGTGTGACGAGGCGGTTGTCGAACGGAAACAGATCGTAGAACGCCCCAAGGGTGAGCGGCCCGGCGGCGAGGTCGGCGCGCAGCCCGCCGGGGCCGGCGCCGTAGCTGAGCGCGCCATCGGCGCCAGGGACGGCCGCGGCGAGCGCGTCGGCAAAAAGATTACCGAGCGGCGACTCGGCATCCCCGGGTCCGCGCCCGATCGGCCGGTCGAGCGCGACGCCGAGCGGCGTGCGGCGCCATGCTTCGACACGCGCCAGCATCGGCGCCATGGCCTCGCTCACCGCCGCACTCGGCGTGACCGGGCGTCCTTCGTAGCGCGCCGGAGCCGTCGTGGCCGTGGCCGCCTGTGCGCAGGCGCCCGAGGCGACGTCCTGCCACGCGCAGATCTCCTGCGGCGGGAAGATCGTGGCCGCGCTCACGGCGCCGGTGGCCTTCGATACGTGCAGGTCCACACGGCTGAAGGCGCGTCCCCATGAGTAGGCCTGCACGATCGGGATGCCAGCCACACGATGGGCGACGCCGTCGTGCGTGTGCCCGGCCACGATCACGTCGACGAGACCTGCCGGCAGACGCCGCGCCACGTCGAAGATCTCCGACATGTCGTCGCACGACGTCAGGTCCTCGGGCGCGGTGAAGGTGCCGCAGGTGCCGCCCGCGTGCGACACGGCCACGACCACCTGCGCCCCGCGTCCGCGCAGCGCCGTCGCCTCGCGCACGATGGCGCCCACGAGCGGCGTCGTCGCCAGGCCGCCCACGTTGGCGGCGAGCGTGAGTGAGAGCGCGTCGTAGGTCACCACGCCCACGAGCCCCACGCGCACGCCCGCGACGGTCACGAGCGCGGACGGCACCACGTTCGGCCACGGCACCGGCGTGAGCGCCGGCGACTCGGTGAGATTCGCCGCGAGCATCGGGTAGCGGGCCCGGCGCGCCAGCGCCTTGAGGGCGCCGCGCGGGTCGCCGGAGGCGGTGCCGAACGGCCACTGGTCCACCGCCCCGTATTCGAGGTCGTGGTTGCCGAGCGCGCCGGCGGTGTAGCCGAGCGCATTGAAGGCGTCGACGACGACCGCCCCTTCCGACATGTTCGACTCGATGCCGCCGAGATACGTATCGCCGGCATCCAGCAGCACGACCCCGCCGCCGCCTGCGGCACGCGCCGCCCGCAGGTTGGCCAGGTAGCCGCCGAACACCGCCAGCCCGCCCCGCCCGTCGCGCGGGAAGACGTACCCGTGCAGGTCGGTCGTGCCGATAACTGACAGTGTGAGGGCGCCGGAGGTCTGCACCGTCAGGTCCGGGGCGGCGCCGCCCGCGAGCCCCGCCACCAGGGCCAGGACGGCTGCCGCGGCCGCGGCAGGGCGGCTGCGCCGCGCCGGGCGGGGGAACCGTGACACGTCCGGAGGAGTCGTATCGGCCATTGGTGGCACGAGCCGCACAAGGATACCCGGCGATGCCCACTGGCGCGCCGCCGAATCGGTGCGCAGGGCGTAGAATGGTGAGTCTGCCCGGTTCGCAGGAGTTCATGTCCACCGACGCGCGCGCACGCGGAAAATTCCTCGAGGTCGGCGGCCGGCGCTTTCTCGTCAAGGGCGTGACCTACGGCACGTTCGCCCCTGACGCGTCGGGCCGGCAGTACCCGCCTCTCGCCCGCGTGCAGGCCGACTTCGCGGCGATGGCCGCGGCCGGCGTGAACACCGTCCGCACCTACACGCCGCCCACCGACGCCATTCTCGACGCCGCCGCGGCGCATGGCCTGCGGCTCATGATCGGCCTGCCGTGGATGCAGCACGTGGCGTTCCTCGACGACGCCGCGCTCGCCCGCCGCATCCGCCGCGACCTGGCCGCCGAGGTCGGGCGCCTGGCCGCACATCCCGCCGCGCTGCTCTTCGCGCTCGGCAACGAGATTCCGCCGGGCGTCGTGCGCTGGCACGGCGCGCCGCGCATCGAGCAGTTCCTGCGTCGCCTCTACGACGAGGCCAAGGCGGCGGCGCCCGAGGCGCTGCTCACCTACGCGAACTTCCCGCCCACGGAGTACCTGGACCTCGGGTTCTTCGACGTCTGCGCGTTCAACGTCTACCTGCATCGCGAAAAGGACCTGCGCGCCTACCTGGGCCGCCTGCAGCACCTGGCGGGCGCCAAGCCGCTGCTGCTGACCGAGGCCGGCGCCGACAGTATCCGCGAGGGCCTCGAGGGCCAGGCGCGGCTCACCGCCGCGCAGCTCGCCGCGGCCTATGCGGAAGGGGCGGCCGGCGCGGTGGCCTTCGCCTGGACCGACGAATGGTGGCGCGGCGGCCACGACGTCGACGACTGGGCATTCGGCCTCGTGGACCGCGCGCGGCAGCCGAAGCCGGTGCTCGCGAGCGTCGCGCGTGTGTTCGCCGAGGCGCCGTACCCCGCCGAGGTGCAGGCGACGTGGCCGAAGGTCTCGGTCGTGGTCTGCGCCTACAACGCTGCAGACACCATCGACGACTGCCTGCGCTCGCTCGCCGCGCTCACCTATCCCGACTACGAGACGATCGTCATCGACGACGGCTCGCGTGATGCCACGGCCGCGATCACGCGCCGCTACCCGGACGTGCGCCTCGTCAGCATTCCAAACGGCGGCCTCGCCGCGGCGCGCAACCTCGGCATCGCCGAAGCGCGCGGCGAGATCGTCGCCTACACCGACGCCGACGTGCGCGTCGATCCCGACTGGCTCACCTATCTCGTGCAGCCGATGCTGCGCGGCACGATGGCCGGCTCCGGCGGCCCGAACGTCGTACCGGAAGACGACGGCTGGATCGCGCAGGCCGTGGCGCGCGCGCCCGGCGGCCCGACGCACGTGCTGCTCGACGACCGCGTCGCCGAACACGTGCCCGGCTGCAACATGGCGTTCCGCAAGTCGGCGCTCGAAGCCATCGACGGCTTCAACCCGGTCTACCTGCGCGCCGGCGACGACGTGGACATCTGCTGGCGCCTGCAGGCGCGCGGCGAGGTCATCGGCTTCGCGCCCGCGGCGCTCGTCTGGCACCACCACCGCGCGACGGTCAAGGGCTACTGGCGGCAGCAGGCCGGCTACGGCGAGGGCGAGACCTGGCTCGAGGCGCATCACCCCGAGAAGTTCGTCGGTGGCCAGATGTTGTGGCGCGGCCGGATCTACAGTGCGCTGCCCTTCGTGGGCGCGCTCGCCGGCCGCCGCGTGAACACCGGCGTCTTCGGCACGGCGGCCTTCCCGTCCGTCTACCGCACCGACGCCCATCCGTTCCAGTTCCTGCCGCATTCACCGGCCTGGATGTTCGGCTCGACGTTGCTGCTGCTCGCCGGACTGGTCACCCTGCTCGTCCGCCCCGGGGATGCCGCGTGGCTGCTCGCCGCCGGCGGCCTGGTGGGCTGGGGCACGACGCTCGGCCGCTGCGCCGCCTTCGCCTGGCGTTCCGATCTCTCGGCCGCGCCGCCCCTGCCGCACGCCTCGGCCCGGCGCAGCCGCTGGCAGTACCGCCTGCTCATCGCCTGGCTGCACGTGCTGCAGCCGATCGCGCGTATCCTCGGCCGCCTGCGCGGGCTCGCCGATCCGCCCGACGTGGGCGACTCGCCGCACACGACCGGCGTGCCGTGGCGCGCCCCGGCGCCGTCGCCCGCCACCATCCTCGCCTCGGCGCGGCTGCAGGTGGGCAGCACGGTCGAATGGACCTTCTGGAACGAAGGCTGGATGGCGCCGCCGGCGTTCCTCACGGCGCTCGCCTCGAGCCTGCGCGCGGCGCGGCCGTCACTGCGCGTGCACGTCGACGAAGGCTGGCACGCCGACCGCGATCTCAGCATGGCCGTGGGCCGCTGGGGCTGGCTGCACATCCGCACGCTCGTCGAGGAGCACGACCGCGGCCGCTGCCTGTGCCGCGTCGGCGCGCGTCTGCAGCCGAACGTGCAGGGCCTCGTGCGCGCGACGTTCCTCGCCCTGGGCCTCGTGAGCGCCACGAGCGCCGCCATCGCGCTGCGCTGGCCATCGGCGAGCCTCGCCGCGGTCATCATCGTGGGCGCGCTCATGGCTCGCGCGGCGTGGCAGGCCACGCGCAGCCTCGCCGTGCTCGATCACGCGCTCTCGCGCGTCGGTGCGCAGTCGGGCCTCGTCGCCATGGCCGGCCCGCGCGGCCCGAAGGTGCGCTGGCAGACACCGGGCGCGCTGCAGAAGGGCCAGGCGGCCACGGCCGTGCTCATGGCCGCGAGCACCCTCGTCAGCGGCCTCTTCCTCTACCAGGACGTCACGACACCGCGTGCCCTGCCGTCGCGACGGCCGATCGTGCAGAGTGCCGCCCCGCCGCCGGCCATCCAGCCGCGGCCCGCCGTGCGTCCGCCACGTGCCGCCGCGCCAACGCCGCCGCCCCGCCCCCCGCACAAGAGGCGGGCGTGAACCAGCTCCGCTGGACGCTGTCGTTCCTGCGGCCCTATCGCGCCAGAGTGGCCGCCATCACGGCGCTGTCGATCGTCGAGGTGGCGCTCGGCGCGCTGGCGCCGTGGCCGCTCAAGACGATCATCGACAGCGTGCTCGGCAGCGAGCCGCTGCCGGCCGTGCTCGCGACACTCGCAGGTCGCGTGCTCGGGCCGAATCCGGTCGCCATGCTCATCACCGTCGCCGTCGGCGGCCTGCTGCTGCAGCTCGCCCTCGAGGGCGTGCTCATGTGGCACACGCAGCTCCAGGTGCAGACCGGGCAGCGGATCGTCTACGACCTGCGCGCCCGCCTGCTCGACCATCTGCTCTCGCTCGGCCTGCGCCACCACATCACGACGCGCACGGCCGATTCGGTCTACCGTCTGGAGGCCGATGCCTACTGCGTGAACGACCTGGCGATGGGCGGCGTCTTCCCGCTGGCCGTGTCGGCACTCAAGCTCACGGTGATGTTCACCATCCTCGTGCAGCTCGATCTCGCCCTCGCGCTGCTGTCGCTCTCGGTCGTGCCGTTCCTGTACGCGAGCCTGCGCTACTACTCGACGAAGATGATCGACCGCGCCGAGAAGGTGAAGCAGGCCGAGTCGTCGCTCGTCGACCGGATGTTCGAGATCCTGTCGTCGGTGCGCGTCGTGAAGAGCTTCGCCCGCGAACGCCACGAAATCGCGCGCTTCACGGCCGTGGGCCACGACACGATGCAGGCGCGCCTGCGCCTCACGTGGCAGGAGTCGCTCTTCGGCATCGCCCTCAGCATCATCACGCTCGTCGGCACCGCGCTCATCCTCACGGTGGGCGGCATGCACGTGCTCGACGGCACGCTCACCGTGGGCGGCCTGCTCGTCGTGCTCGCGTATCTGACGGCCGTCTACACGCCGCTCTCGTCCATCGCGCACACGGCCGGCTCCCTGCAGCAGGCGGTGGCGAGCGCGCGCCGCGTGCGCGAGATCTTCGCCCTCACGCCGGAAACGGCGGATGCCGGCGAGGGACTCGACGCCTCGGCGCTCGCCGGCGAGGTGCGCTTCGAGGACGTGAGCTTCGCCTACGATGCCGACCGCCGCATTCTCGATGGCATCAGCTTCACCGCACGGCCCGGCGAGATGGTGGCGCTCGTGGGGCTCACCGGCGCCGGCAAATCGACGCTCGTGAACCTCATCCCGCGTTTCTTCACGCCGACCGGCGGCCGCGTGCTCCTCGACGGCGTGAACGTGACGGCCTACGGTCTGCGCTCGCTGCGCGAACAGATCGCGCTCGTGCCGCAGGACGCGGTGCTCTTCGGCACGACCATCGCCGACAACATCCGCTACGGCCGGCTCGCGGCTACGGATGCGGAGGTCGCGGAGGCGGCGCGCGCCGCCCACGTCGACGCGTTCATCGGCCGTCTGCCGCGCGGCTACGATACGCCGCTCGCCGAAGCCGGCGGCACGCTCTCCGGCGGCGAACGCCAGCGTCTCAGCATCGCCCGCGCCCTGCTGAAGAACGCGCGTATCCTCGTGCTCGACGAGCCCACCTCGTCGCTCGACGCCATCTCCGAGGCGGCTGTCTTCAGCGCCCTGCGCCGCCTGCGGGCCGGCCGCACCACCATCGTCATCGCGCATCGCCTCTCGACCATCCGCGACGCCGATCGCATCCTCGTGCTGCACGAAGGCCGCCTCATGGCCCAGGGCACGCACGACGAGCTGCTGGCCGGCAACGACCTCTACCGCCGCATGTGCGCCCGGCTGTCGATCGGCCACTCGCTCGACGAGCCCGAGTCGGTCGACGAAGTCATGCACGCGCTGTGAGCCCGGCCGCCCCATGAAGATCGTCGTCGCCGGCATCATCGCGCGCTACCCGTTCGGCGGGGTCACCTGGTGCTCGCTCATGTACCTGCTCGGGCTGCGCGCGCTCGGGCACGAGGTCTTCTATGTGGAAGACACCGGCGAATGCGTCTACGACCCGGTCGAGAACACGCTCGCGAAGGATCCCGGCTACGGCACGCGCTACATCCACGAGGCG
Organism: Vicinamibacterales bacterium; assembly: GCA_044347565.1. Classification (GTDB taxonomy): domain Bacteria; phylum Acidobacteriota; class Vicinamibacteria; order Vicinamibacterales; family UBA2999; genus CADEFD01. The sequence continues at coordinate 6,598 of JBIKUN010000109.1, forward strand.
CTCGCCCCGTTCGATCTCGGCGACCGCTGGAGCTTCGTGAACTGGGACACCACGTGGCACGGCGCCTCGCGCGAGGCCGTGGCCGCCTTCTGCGCCGACGCCGAACTCTTCATCAACCTCTCGGGCGGCTCGTGGTTCTGGCGCGACGAGTACGCGCGTATTCCACGCGCCGTCTTCATCGACACGGATCCCGTGTTCACGCAGCTGGCCCTTGCCAAGGGCGACCAGTCGTACGTGGACTTCTTCCGCCGCTTCCATCACCTCTTCACCTTCGGGGCCAACATCGGCACGCCGGCCTGCGACGTGCCCACGAGCGGCTTCACGTGGCACAAGACGTGGCAGCCAGTCGTGACCGATCTCTGGCGCACGCCCGACGGCTCGGCCGGCGACCGCTACACCACCGTGATGACCTGGAAGATCGAGAGCTTCGCGGATGTCGACGGCAACAAGAACATCGAGTTCATGAAGTTCATGGACGTGGCCGCCCGCACGCTGCACCCGATTGAACTGGCGGTGAACGGCCCGCAGGACCTGCTGAACGGCCATGGCTGGCGCACCGTGGACGGCATGGGCGTGTCGCGGCATCTGTGGGACTACCGCGCCTACATCCAGGGCTCGCGCGGCGAGTTCGGCGTGGCCAAACACGCCTACGTGTCGCGCCGCTCCGGCTGGTTCAGCGACCGCACAGAGTGTTATCTCGCCGCCGGACGTCCGGCGCTCGTGCAGGACACCGGCTGGAGCGCGCACCTGCCGGAGGGCGAGGGCCTGCTCGCGTTCTCGACGCCGGAGGAAGCCCTGGCGGGACTCGATCGCCTCCAGACGGACTACGCGCGGCATGCCCGGCGCGCCCGGGAGATTGCCCTCGAGTGCTTCGACGCCGCGCGCGTGCTGCCGCGCCTGCTGGAGACGGCCACCCGATGACGCGTCCGCTCCGCATCGCGCAGGTGGCCCCCGTCGCCACGTCGGTGCCGCCGCCGCGATCGGGCTCGATCGAACAGCTCACCTCGCAGCTCACCGACGGCCTGGTCGCCCGCGGGCACGCGGTGACGCTCTTCGCCGCCGGCAACTCGACGACCCGTGCCACCCTGCATGCCACCTTCGCCCGCGGCTATCGGGAGGATGAGACGCTGTGGGCGTGGGAACTCTGCGAGCTCATGAACGTGGCGGCGGCGCTCGAACGCGCCGGCCAGTTCGACGTCATCCACTGCCAGTCGGAGTACTACCCGCTCTCGCTCGCCTTCGGCCGCCTGGTCTCGACGCCCGTGCTGCACACGGTGCACTACGCGCCGGCCGAGGACGAAGTGGCGATCTGGCGGCGGTATCCGGAAGCCCCGTTCGTGGCGGTGTCACGCGAACAGGCGCGGCGGCTCGACGGACTGCGCGTCGTCGGCATGGTGCATCACGCGGTCGACACCGACGCCTTGCCCTTGCAGGCCACGCCGGGGGACTACCTGCTCTTCCTCGGCCGCTTCACGGCCGGCAAGGGCGTGCTCGAAGCGATCGACGTGGCACGCCGCGCCGGCATGCCGCTGTATCTGGCCGCCGAGGCCAACGACTACTACCGCGAGGTCGTGGCGCCGCTCGTCGACGGCACGACCGTCGTCTATGCCGGTGAGGTCGGCGGCGCCGCGAAGGCGGCGCTGCTTGGCGGCGCCCGGGCGCTGCTCTATCCGCTCCAGCAGGCGGAGCCGTTCGGCCTGGTGCTCGCCGAAGCCATGGCCTGCGGCACGCCGGTGGCCGCGCTCGACGTCGGCGCCGTGGGCGAAGTCGTGGACCACGACGTGACCGGCGGCATCTTCCCGACGCTCGATGCGCTCGCCGCCGGCCTGCCGCGTGTGCTCGCCCTCGACCGGCAGGTCATCCGCACGACGGCGGTCGCGCGCTTCGGCCTGGCGCGCATGGTCACGGCCTACGAGGCGGTCTATCACATGCTCGTCAGCACCGGTGGAGGCCCGCGCTGAGATGGCGGAGGCCGTGCCGGTCCTCCTCGGTGTGTTCGCCCATCCCGACGACGAGTCGCTCGCCTGCGGCGGACTCTGGGCGCGCGCCGCGGCGCTCGGCGCCCGCGTGGTGCTCGTGTCGCTGACACGCGGTGAGGCCGGCCCGACGGGCGACGGAGACGCCGCAGCCCTCGGTGCGCGGCGGGGCGAGGAGTTCTCGGCCGCGGCCCGGGCCCTCGGCGCCGAGGCGGCCGTGGTGCTCGACCATGCCGACGGCATGCTGCCGTGGCTCGACCACGCGGCCCTCGAGCACGACATCCGTCAGCTCGTCGCGACGCACCGTCCCGATGTGGTCGTGACCTTCGATGCCGATGGCCTCTACTGGCACCCGGACCACATCAGCGTGCACGAGCGCGTCACGGCGGTCGTGACGGCCCTCGGCGACGCCGCGCCGGCGCTCTTCTATGTGTCGCTACCGCCGGGGCAGATGCGGGCGGTGGCGGCCCGCGCCGGCGGTATCGACGTAGTGCCGGGCCTGCATGACGCCGACGCCTTCGGCGCCGCGGCGCCGCCGCCCACGCTCGTCATCGACGCCGGTGCGCTCGCCGGGCGCAAGCTTGCCGCCATCCGCTGCCACGCGTCGCAGTTCGCGGCGAGCGCCTTCGCCACGATGACCGCCGACGACGCCGTGCTCATCGCGCACGAACACTACCGGCGGGCCGATGTCGGCGCGGCCGGCCTCACCCTGCTCGATCGGATCGGCACGCCACCGGTCCCCGCTTCCGCCTGACGCCGCCATGGACCCATCGCTGCTCGCGCTCCTGCGCTGCCCGTTCTGCGGCACCGCCCTCACGCTCGTGGACAGCCTGCCCGTGCAGCGCGACGGCGACCGCATCATGTCCGCCGTGCTCGGCTGCGCCTGCTGCGCCTATCCGGTCGTGGCCGGGATTCCCGTCGTCATCGTCGGCGACCGCGAACGGGCGGCGATGAACGCGATCGAGGCCGGGCAGCACGACCAGGCGCTCGATCTCATGCTCGACCTCGACCCGCCACGGCGTGCGGCGTTCGCGGCCCTCGTCGCCCGCGGCGACGCCGCCACCTATCGCGAGGCACTCGACATCCTCAGTCCCGACGCCGAAGGCACCTACTTCGTCTATCGCCTGTCGGACCCGACCTTCGTCACGGCCTCCGCGGTGCTGCGCGCCGTGGCCGACACGCCGGGCACGCTCAACGGCTGGGTGGTGGACGTCTGCGGCGGCGCCGGCCATCTCACGCGCCTGCTCGGCGAGCTGCGCGGCACGGGCCCGGGCGGCACGATCGTGGCCGATCTCTACTACTGGAAACTATGGCTCGCCACGCGCCTCACGGCGCCCGGCGCACACGCCGTGTGCTGCGACGGCAACGACCCGCTGCCCTTCGCGCGCGGCCTCGCGTCTCTCGTCGTGCTCTCGGACGCCTTCCCCTACATCTGGCGGCGGCGCGCCCTGGCCGAGGAGCTGATGCGCCTCACCGGCCCCGCCGGCACGCTGGTGATGCCGCACCTGCACAACGCGCTCGGCGAGAACGTCTCCGCCGGCATGCCGCTCACGCCGGCGGCGTACGCCGATCTCTTCGCGCCGCTCGCCCCGCGCCTCTTCCCCGACAGCGCGCTCTTCGACGACGTCGTCGAGCGTGCCACGGTGGATCTGACACGGAACGTGGCGGCAGACGCGCTCGGGCCCGAGCCGTCGTTCACGCTCGTCGCCAGCCGCGAGCCCGGCGTGTTCGCGCGTCGGCCGGTGCCACCGCGCACGGCCGTCACCGGCACGCTCGCCGTGAATCCGCTCTACGCCGTGAGCCGCGACGGCGACACCACCACGCTGACGCTGCAGTTCCCGACGCCCGAGTACGAAGAGGAGTTCGGCGCCTGCCGCCGCTACCTGCCCGAGGTGCTGACACTCGCCGCGGATCTCACGGCCCCGCTCGATGCCGCCCGGCTGCGCGCGTCACTCGGCGGCGCGGTCTACGACGACCTGCGGCGCCGGCTCGTCCTCATCGACGCGCCGCCGCGCTACTGCTAGCCGCGGCGTGCGCCGCGATCTCGGCCATCGCGTCCGGATCAGCGGCCACGGCATCGTAGGGCACGCGGTTGTAGAGCCGGCGGCCCACCCACTGCTGGATGACCACCTGCGGCTGCTCCTCGCGAATCGTCGCCGGCACGACGTCGTACTCCCAGAGCGTCACCATCCGCTGGAAGTGTTCGGCGAGGAACGGCACGAGCGCCGAGCCGAACGAGTCACGATAGACCACCGCCTTCGGCAAGTGTGGATCGTCCACCACCGTCACCACCCGCGGCACGGCGAAGCGTTTGTGATCGCCGCGGGGCTCGATGATTCGCGCGCGTCGCGGCTGCGCCGGCGTCAGTCGCCACTCGGCCTCCCCCAGCGTCCCCTCGAGACCGAGCATCGTCGCGAGATCCCCTGTCGCCGTCGGCACGGAGACGATGCCGAAGCCGTCGGGGCCCGCCGGCGGCGCGAGCCCTGGCACACGTCCGGCCAGCGCGCCGAGGATCTGCCGGTATCCGACCGCGGCGCCCACGTCGTTCCAGTGGGTGTCGGTGCGGTGGAAGAGCGGCTCGGCACCACGACGGGCCGCGAGCAGGCCGTCGCGCAGGTCCACGACCGTCACGGTCGAGCGCGTCCGCAGCGTGTCCACGAGCTGATCGGTACGCGTGGGCGCCGGGCGGGGATGCAGACCGGCCGGCAACCCCTCGGGATGGACCGCGGCCTTGCCCGGTGCGATGACGAACACGTGCGCGATGCCGCGGGCGGCAAGGAAGTCGGCGGTGTGCTGCAGCGTCACGCGCCAGCGTTCGAGCTCCGCCGGCGTGAAGCGTGATTCGTTGAGCGTGGCTTCGACGTCGCCGTCGGTGGCGAAGAACCACCAGCCGTCGCGCCCCTTCCACACCGTCGCGAGCGACGACACGCCGAGCAGCTGGTAGCGCAGCCGCGACTGCACCTGCACGAACCGGTCGCGAAACGCGAAGTGGGTGTCGAAGCGCGCCGCCCGGGCCATGAGGCTCGTGCCCGTGGTCTCGGCTTCGTTGCCCCGCGTCTCCTGGCCGAGGCCGACAGCGGTCGCGAGCCCCGGCAGCGCGATCGCCACGACGAAGAGCGCCACGAGCAGCCGGCCCGCCCACGGGGCCAGGCGGGGGGCACTCGACGCGGCCGAGGTCGTGGGCGGCGGCATCAGAAGCGGAAGTAGATGAACGGGCTGTAGGTGCCGGCGGCGCTCAGCAGCACCGACGCCACGAAGAGCGCCGAGAGCAGCACGACGACGCCGGCCGACGCCCCGCCCGGCAGCCACGACGGCGCCGCCACGACCGCGCCCTCCCCCGCGAGCGCCCGCGCGAGCCGCGGCGCGAGGGGCGTGGCGCCGATGACGCCGGCCACGAGGGCCAGCGCCACGTCGGGCGTGATGAACCAGATGGCGTCGTACGCGGGCATCGGCGCGGAGGCACGACCCGCCATCGCCGACAGTATCTGCACGGCCTCGGTCAGCGAGCCGGCGCGGAAGAACACCCAGCCCACCATCACGACGAGGAGCGCGTAGGCGTGGCCCGCCAGGCGCCAGCCGCCCGTCGCCGCCGGCCGTCGCGCCCGGCCCGCCATCCGTTCGACGACGAGGAACGCGCCGTGGAAGAGGCCCCACACGACGAACGTCCAGTTGGCGCCATGCCACAGACCGCAGAGCGCGAAGACGGTGACGAGATTCACGTAGACGCGCGCCGGCGCCACGCGGTTGCCGCCGAGCGGCACGTAGAGGTAGTCGCGGAACCACGCCGAGAGTGACAGGTGCCAGCGGCGCCAGAAGTCCTGTACGGAGGTGGCGACGTAGGGATAGCGGAAGTTCTCGGGGAAGCGGAAGCCGAACATCCGCCCGAGGCCGAGCGCCATGTCGGAGTAGCCCGAGAAGTCGAAGTAGAGCTGCAGCGTGTAACAGACGACGCCGAGCCACGCGGTGGCGGTCGTGAGATCAGCCGGGGCGAGCGCGAAGATGCGGTCGGCCGGCAGCGCCAGCGTGTTGGCGACGAGCATCTTCTTCGCGAGACCGATGACGAAGCGCCGCACGCCGTACGCCATGTCGTCGAGGCGGACTGTGCGGACGGCCAGCTGATCGGCGATCTCGCGGTAGCGGATGATCGGGCCGGCGATGAGCTGCGGGAAGAACAGCAGGTAGAGCGCCGCTTCCATCGGCCGCTTCTGCGCCACCGCGTCCTTGCGTGCCACGTCCATCACGTAGGAGATGGCGTGGAAGGTGAAGAAGGAGATGCCGATCGGCAGCGTGACAGCCGGCACGGCAATCGCCCCGAGGCCGAGGAACGCGAGGCCCGCGTTGAGGTTCGCGCCGAGGAAGCCCGTGTACTTGAACACGACGAGCACGGCGAGATTGGCGGCAATCGTCGCCCGCAGCAGCCAGCGCCCCGCCGCACCCTCGCGCCAGCGGTCGATGGCGAGCGCTGCCAGGTAGTTCGCGGCAATCGAGGCGAGGATGAGCCCGGTGAACGCGCCGGCGCCGGAGGCGTAGAAGACGACACTCGCGACGAGCAGCAGGGCGTTGCGCCACACCGGGTGCGGCACGAGGTGCAGCGCCAGCACGACCGGGAGGAAGACGAAAAGAAAGGACGGCGCGGTGAAGAGCACGGCGTCAGCGGCTGCCGAAGGCGTCGAGCAGGCGCGGCAGCGCCAGGTGCATGGGCCCCGTCACCGGCCGTTCGGGCCGCAGCCCCGGGCGGAAGCCCTGCGCCAGCAGCGCATCGCGCACGGCTGGCCGCGACGTGATGACGTGCATCGGGACGTGCCACGGCGCCCCTTCCCCGCTCACGAGCGCCGGCGGCTGATGGTCGCCCACCAGGATGAGCACGAAGTCGCGATCGCGGCGCAGCGTGAGATAGCCGGCGAAGGTCTGGTAGGCATAGGTCATCGCGCGGACGTAGCCCGGGCTCAGGTCCAGCCAGTCAGTAGGGATCGCCCAGGCGGCCGCCAGGTTCGCTTCGTCGTGCGGGTTCGCCGTGAGCACGCGCGCCCAGTCGGGCTGATACGGCGGCGCCGGCGTGAACGGCGTGTGCGTGCTGATCGTCGGGAACACGGCGAAGACCGGCTTGCGATCGGTGGCGGCGAGTTCGAGCGCATCGAGGCGCGCCAGCGCGAACTGGTCGGTGATGTCCCACCAGCCGAAGGACGGGCCGTTGTAGGCCAGTGTGTCGGCATCGAAGATCTCGTCGAAGCCATAGAACAAGCCCTCGCTCCAGCGGCCGCGGATGCCCGGCATCACCGCCACCGTGCGGTAGCCGCCGCGCCCGAACGCCTTCGCCATCGTGTCGCGCTGCTGCGCCATGAGGCGCGTGTTGGTGGCGCCGTCGCGCACCTCCGTGCCCGAGAGCAGGCTGATATGCGCGAGCCACGACTCGCCGCCGAAGGTCGGCGAATCGAGATACGTCGACACGACCGACCGGCCGGTCGAGCGGATGGCCTCGTCGAGCGTGGCCCGCGCCGGCCCCAGCGCTGCGGCGAAGGCCGGACGTTCCCAGCTCACGCTGCCGTACGACTCGACGAAGAGGAGCAGCACGTCGGCGCCCTGCACGCGGGCGAACGTCGAGTCGATGACCGGCGCCGGACCGAGCGCGCGCACGCCAGCGCCGCTCATCTCGAAGGCGTACTGCCGCGCCTGCGCCGCCCACACCATGGTGACGGGCGTGGCCAGCCCCGGCCACTGCGGCACGCGCTCGGTGTCGAGCCGCTGCACGCCGCCCCACACCGCGGCCAGCACGCCCAGGCCGAGCACGGCGCGGCGGATGCGCGGATCGGCGGTGCCGTCGATGACCGTGCCGAAGGCCCAGCGCAGCGGCAGGAACAGGAGCGTCGGCACGAGGACGAGCGCGGCAACCACGGCCAGAATCACGCCCCACGAGGCCACCGTCGCCAGCATCGCGCCAACGGACGGCAGGTGCGGCACGTCCCAGTACAGATTGATGGGCCGACCCCACATCGACTGCGCGGTCACGTCGGCGTAGCGCCCGATCGTGAGCAGCACCCACAACGCGGCCAGCCCGCGCGCCACGGCGCGGCGGCGCGGCGCCACCACGCGGTGCAGCAGGACCAGCAGCGCGCACGCGCCCAGCACCTCGAGCGACAGATCGCCGCTCAGGCGCACGAAGGGCGTGGGCCAGACGTTGACGAGGGTGAGCGACGCGTTCAGGAGCGCCAGCGCCAGCGCGACGCGGGCCCAGTGGGGCGTGACAGGGGAAGTTCGCACGTGTCGGAAGCTTCAGGATACAGGGAATCCCGGCCTCCGCGCCCGGCCGCTGCTCAATACGGAACAGCCCGGACGGCACCGTGCGACTACCGTGAGGATATGACCGCGCTCGATTCGCCCCGCTCAGACGCCTCGCCGATCGTCACCGTCGCAGGCTGGGCGCTCGTGCGGCGCTGGGTCGCCGGCGGCCTCGAAATCCTCGGCGTGGGCCTGCTGCTGCCGATCGCGCTGCTCGTCGTGGGACTCCCCATCGCCCTCGTGGTCCGCCTGCTCGCCGGGCTCCTCGCGCGGCTCTGACCGCGGACGCACGGGACGCGCCGTCGCCGCGTGCCGGGGCGGCTGTACCGAAGGGCACATCGCCCTCGGCCCTCCGGCCGCTACGCTCGGGCCGAGGACGTGCGGCCGAGTCCGGCCGCCAGGCACCCACCATGACGCCACCCATTCCGGCCGCCGCTCCCGTGCTCACGAGTAGTCTCATCGACGAAGGCCGCTGGAACGAATGGAAGGCGCGTGGCCGCGCCGACCGCCGCGAGACGGCAGCGCGCATGAAGATCGTCGCCGCGCTCGTCGCTGTCGGGCTGGCCGCCTGGGTCACGCGCGCCATCCTGACGATTCCCTGAAATCGTCAGTCACCCGCGATGCCGCGCGGGCCGGGCTTCGCCGGTCCGCGCCGCCCCAGCGGCAGACGCCCCGCTCGATCGGCGGGCGGGGCTGCCGGTGGCGGCACGAGTTCCCCCTCGAGAGCGGGCGGCGCGGCCTCCGGGGCCGGCCGCTCCGCCACCCGGCGCGCCACGGCGCGCGCCCGGTGGCGCTCACGAATCTCGACGAAGCGGCGAAACGCCACGACGGTGCCCATGCCGGTCAGCCCTGGCGGGGCGCGCGGTCGATCTCGTGCAGCACCTGCGCCGCCGTGCGCGGCTCGGCGCGGAAGCCGACGAGCGTCGACGCCACGCCGAGCGGCACCATACCCGCCACGAGCAGCAGCGCCGACCACGACGGCCGCACGCCCGCCG
>JBIKUN010000228.1:0-4324 GCA_044347565.1 Vicinamibacterales bacterium
CGGCAGGCTCTTCCCGCCGAAGGTCTGGAATATCGCCCATAACGCCGTCGAGGCGATTTTCCTACAGCGGTGGACTTGGCTTGGCTGGCGGCCGTGTCCATGGGCGAGCGCCGTGCCGATCCTTGAGGTCGTCGTTTCCGCCGCGATCGCGATGACGGCGACGACGGACGCGAACAATGGTGCGTACGCCCGGGACGACGCGGATCGCAGAAACCGCGTTCAGGGTCGTGTCGTCACCGGCCGTCCGACAGCGCTTCGAGCACACCCAGGACGCGCTCGAGCAGGCCGCCGTCACTCCTCGCGTCCGTGGGCGTCGCCCGCGTGATTTCGGCCTTCGAGAACCCCGCCGTGACCTCGCCCGCCGTGGCTCGGGCCGTCCACCAGGCCGGTTTCGGCCGCCGGCTGGCCGGCGCCTCGTCCCGCTTCAGATCCTGCTTGAGGCTGCCGGGCGGGATGAGCTGCAGTTCCGGCCGTTCGCGCACCAGATTGACCAGCCGCGGCAGATCGACCTTCGTCTTCGGCCTGAACTTATAGACGACGACCGAGCCCTCCCGGTCGATCGTCTCCAGCCCAAGGCGGTCGGCCCAGACCCGCACCCGGCCGTAGTGCGCCAGGTTGACCACCGCCGGCGGCGGCGCGCCGTAGCGGTCGGCCAGCTCGTCGAGCAGCGTGCGGATGTCGTGGTCGGTCCTGGCGGACGCCATGCGCCGGTAAATCGACAGGCGCTGGTTCATGTCGGGCATGTAGGCGTCGGGGATCCGGAAGTCGACCTTCAGGTTCACGACCGCCCGCACGTCGTCGTCGAGGTCTTCGCCCTTCAGCTCCTTGACCGTCTCTTCGAGGAGCTTCATGTACATCTCGAAGCCCACGGCGTCGATCTGGCCGCTCTGCTGTCCGCCGAGCAGGTTGCCGGCGCCGCGGATCTCGAGGTCGAGCGCGGCGATGCGGAAGCCGCTGCCGAGGTCGCTGAACTCCTTGATCGCCGCGAGACGCTTCTTCGCCACCGGCGACAGCGACTCTTCCGGCGGGATGAGCATGTAGGCGTAGGCCGGGCGGTCGCTGCGGCCGACACGGCCGCGCAGCTGGTAGAGCTGCGACAGGCCGTAGCGATCGGCACGGTTCACCACGATGGTGTTGGCGTTCGGGATGTCGAGCCCGTTTTCGACGATCGTGGTCGAAAGCAGCACGTCGTACTTGTGCGCCACGAAGTCGAGCATCGTCTTCTCGAGCGCCTCTTCCCCCATCTGGCCGTGGCCAACCACCACGCGCGCCTCCGGCACGAGCCGCGTGAGGAGGTTGGCCATCGAGTAGATCGACTCGACGCGGTTGTGCACGAAGTAGACCTGCCCCCCGCGCGCGAGCTCCGATCTGAGCGCCCGCGTGATCACACTCGCGTCGAACTTCACGACATGCGTCTGGATTGACAGCCGGTCCTTCGGCGGCGTCTCGATGACCGACATGTCGCGGATGCCGACGAGCGACATGTTGAGCGTGCGCGGAATCGGCGTGGCCGTGAGCGTGAGCACCTCGACCTTCTTGCGCATCTGCTTGATGCGTTCCTTGTGCGCCACGCCGAAGCGCTGCTCCTCGTCCACGACGAGCAGCCCGAGATCGCGGAACACCACGTCTTTCGACAGCAGCCGGTGCGTGCCCACGAGGATGTCGAGGTGTCCGCCGGCGAGCTGCGCGAGCGTCGCGAGCTGTTCGGTCTTCGTGCGGAAGCGCGACACCATGTCCACACGCACGGGGAACGACGCGAAGCGCGACTTGAGCGTCTCGTGATGCTGGAACGCGAGCACCGTCGTGGGCGCGAGGATGGCCACCTGCTTGCCGTCCATCACCGCCTTGAAGGCGGCGCGCATCGCCACTTCCGTCTTGCCGTAGCCGACATCGCCGCAGAGCAGCCGATCCATCGGCGTCGACGACTCCATGTCGCGCTTGATGTCGGCGACCGCGCTCGCCTGGTCCACCGTGAGATCCCAGGGGAATGCCGCTTCGAACTCTTCCTGCCAGTGCGTGTCGGCCGAGAACGCGTGGCCCGGCACCGCCTTGCGCGCGGCGTAGAGCTTCAGCAGCTCTTCGGCCATGTCGCGCATGGCCTTCTTGACCCTGGTTTTCGCCTTGGCCCACGACGTGCCACCGAGCCGGTCGAGCGCGGGCCGGCTGCCGCCGGTGTACTTCTGGACGAGGTCCAGCCGCTCCACCGGCACGAACAGCTTGTCGTCGCCGTGATAGCGCAGCTCGAGGAACTCGTGCGCGCTGTCGCCGACGCCAATCTGCTTCAGCCCGACGAACTCGCCGATGCCGTTGTCCACATGGACGATGAGATCGCCCACCTTCAGATCGCGCAGGTCCGAGAGGAAGGCGGCCGTGGCGGATTTCTTCCGTGCCGCGCTGCCCCGCTGGCGATCGTCGTCGAAGAGATCCGTCTCGGCGTAGATCGTGACGCCGCCGCGGGTGAAGCGGACGCCGTTCGAGAGCCCGCCGATCGTGACGAGCACGGCGCCGGCGTTCAGCTCGCTCGTGCGCGCTGCCGATTCCGCGCGCACGTCGTAGTCCTTGAGCATCTCGAGCGTGCGCTCGGCGCGGCCGGCGGTGTGCGCCACGAAGATCACGGCATCGCCGGCGTCGCGGCGTTCGCGCAGCTCGGTGATCCAGTCGCTGATGCGGCCGCGGAAGTGCGCGATGGGCTGCGTGGGCACGTGCGCGAGCGGCGCCGCGGAGGCGTCCACGTCGAGCGCCGAGAGCCGGGTGGCGCGGGCGAGCCGCGTCGTCACTTCCGCCTCGCTCACGAAGAGCGCGTCGGGCGGCGTGAGCGCCGCCACGGCGTTGGTGCGGGTGCTGGCTTCCTCGTAGCTCGCCTGCACCTGCACGCGCACACGGTCGATCGCCGCCTGCACCTCGTCGGCTTCGGAGAGGAAGAGGCGGCCCGACCGGCGGGCCGCGAGGTAGTCGAACACGGTGGCCGCGCGCTGCAGATCCACGGGCAGGTCGGTGGGATCGGTCGACTCGCGCACGGGCACGACCATGAACTGATCGAGCGATTCGACCGAGCGCTGCGTGTCGGGGTCGAAGCGGCGGATCGACTCCACCATGTCGCCCATGAACTCGATGCGGATCGGCCAGAGCTCGTTCGGGGGATAGACGTCGAGGATGCCGCCGCGCAGGCAGAACTCGCCGTGCTGGTCGACCGGATCATGCCGGTCGTAGCCGCCGTCGGTCAGCAGCGCGACCAGACTCTGCGGATCGACCTCCGCATCCACCTTGACGCCGAGCGACCGCGCCACGAGCGCGCCCGGATCGGGCAGCCGCGGCAGCAGTGCCGGCGCCGACATGACGACCACGCGCGCGTTGCCGGTGGCGAGGGCGAGCAGCGCGCGGGCACGCGCCGAACTCACGCGCATGTGCGGCGCGAGCGCGCGGTACGGATCCACCTGCAACGACGGCAGCGGCAGCACGAGTCCGCCGAGCGCGCCATCGCTCAGGCCTTCGATGGCGCCGAGGAAGAAGCGCACGTCGCCGACGACAGCGTCGATCTCCGCGTCGGTGGGCACGATGATGAGCACCGGGTCGCCCGGCTGCTCGTGCGACGCGGCGGCGGCGGCGAGCGCCTTGGCCTGCAGGGTCAGTCCGTGCAGGCCGGGGCCTCGGGTGGTCAGGCCGTCTCGGGCGACGAGAGCCTTGAAGAGCGAGCGCAGGGCGAGGGAGGAGGACATGTACGTGGCGACGGCCCGCGCTCATGACGAGGCGGGGGGCGCGGGGCGCAAACCTCTATTGTCCTACGACTGACGTTTTTGGAGGGCACCAGGTAACCCGGGAGAGGGCGCTCCGGTCAAACCTGCACGGAGTCAACCTCCGCGGGGTCGGGGCCGATTAATTGCCAAACCGAAATCGGCCGGGCGGTTCCTTCCCGGTCTATTGAGCCGTTCGCAGGTTGTGGCCGGGAGTCCGTGTTCGCCAATGCCAGGTCTCAGAGTCGTAGGTCGTGTCCCCCTTGCCGTGCTGGCAGCGCTCTGTCTGCTGACGCTCGGCCCAGGGTGGGCACGGGCCCAGTCGGCACCTGACGCGCCCGCGCAGCTGTCCGTGGACGCGGTGCAGGGCAACGTCGTCGCCCTGAGCTGGGAGGCCCCCGCGGGTGTGACGCCCGACGGCTATCTGCTCGAGGGCGGTTTCGCCCCGGATCACGTCGCCGGCAGTCTCGCGCTTGGCAACGGCGCGACCACCACGCTGGTCGCCCTGCCGCCCGGCGTGTACTTCATCCGGACCTACGCGATCGAAGACGGCGTGCGAAGCGCCGCCTCGAACGAAATCCGGGTGGTCGTGG
>JBIKUN010000230.1:0-4265 GCA_044347565.1 Vicinamibacterales bacterium
GAAGCGGCCGAGCGCGGCGTCGTTCTCGGCCACCATCGCCCGCGGCGTCGGCTTGCCGGCGCGGGTGCCGAACGTGTGGTCGTTGCCGAGGCGCACGATGTTCAGGTGCGGCAGGGCGCCGCTCTGTTCGAACTGGCGGAACTCCTCGAGCCACACGTCGATGCGGCGGTTGTCGGGAATGTCGAGGTCGTAGGGCGGATACTGCGGATGCACACGGCCCTTGAGGCCTGGCACCGTCGCCTCGGCGGGTGACGTCGGCGTGCGGCGCTCGACGAACTCACCGTAGCTGCGCACGGTCTTGCCGGCGCGCAGGGCGAAGTCCCAGAGATAGCCGGCGGGCGGCGCGGAGAGATTGCCGTAAGGGTTGCGGTCGCCCCAGCCGCCTTCGCTCAGATAGGCGCCGCCGCGGCGGCCGTAGTTCGTGGGCCACAACTTCTCGACGGCGTCGGTCGCGTAGGCGCCGGTCGAGAACGCGTGCCCGTCGTAGCTGACTTCCGCATCGACGTAGAAGTTGTCGAGGAGCACGAACTCGCGGGCGAGCGCGTGCGCGTTCGGGGTGACGTCGTCACCGAAGAGCGTCAGCGTCGGATCGCTGTTGCCCTTGCCGATGTCGCCGAACACCTGGTCGTAGGTGCGGTTCTCGCGAATCACGTAGAACACGTACTTGATGGGCGAGGTGTCGCCGACGCGACGGGGAATCGGCGAAGCGACCGGCGCGTTGGCGGGTGTGAGGCGCTTGGCGTCGGTGTAGGCCGTGACGGTCATCACCTTGGTCGTGTACGCCTTGAGCTGCGCCTCGTCGGGCATGTCGATGATCGAGAGCGCGCCCTGCAGCAGCTGTCCCGCGTACTGCCCGTCAGCCGCCCCGGACGTGGCCTGCGGACCGCGCGGGTTGGCCTGCCCCGTGAAGCCCTTGCCGTTCAGCACGAAGAGGCGGCGGCCGTCCGGCGAGAACAGCACGCCCGTGGGATACCAGCCGGTGGGGATGAAGCCCTCGACCTCGCTGTCGTTCACGGTCTTGATGTCGACGAGCGCGACGGTGTTGTTGTCGGCGTTGGCCACGGCCAGGGTCGTGCCGTCCGGCGACAGGGCCAGCGCATTCGGCGTTGTCCCCGGAGGCGCATCGGGATAGAGCGCCACCGAGATCTGTTCACGCGCCGCCATCGTGGCGAGGTCGACCACCCACACCTGGTTGGTGTTGGCGCAGGCGACGAAGAGGCGGCCGTCCTTCGAGATCGTCATGGCGTTCGGGTGTTCCCCGACGGCCACTTCCGCTTTGACGTCGAGCGTCGCCGGATCGAGCTCGAGCACCTTGCTGCCGCCCCAGAGCGAGACGAACAGGCGCGCGCCGTCCGGCGTCAGCACCGCCGTGTAGGGTTCGGCCGGGAGGGTCACGGTGCGGCGCACCTGCCCTTCCTTGAGATCCAGCACGCTGATGGCGCGGCCGAGCACATGCGCCGCATAGGCGCGCGTGCCATCCGGATGCACGGCGAGACCACCGATGAAGCCCGTGCCGCCAAGATCGCGTGTGCCCGGCGTGAGCGTGATGGCCGGCCGGTCAACGAAGATCTTGCCACCGGGCACGAGGTTCCCGTTGGCGTACGAGAACTCGCTGACGGTGTTTTCCGCCGCGCCGGCCGAATAGAGCCGCTTGCCATCGGGATGCCACGCCAGGCCGAGCCAGGCGTGGTCGAGCGGCACGCGCGCGCTCACGTAGGCCTGAACGGTGTCGACGATCGTGAGCGACGGCTTCGACCAGCCGTTGTTGCTGATGATGAGACGGCGCCCATCCGGCGCGAGCACCATCGACATCGGGAAGTCGCCCACCTGCACGCTGCGGCCGGCCGGCGCCACCGTCCAGCCGTTCGGCAGCAGCACCGCGCCGCCCCCTTTCGATCCCGGCCACTCGGGCGGCGCCGGGCCACGTTGTGCAACCGAGGTGACCATCGACGCGACGCCGATGACGAGAGTGGTGCCGAGAACGAGTGCGCCGACGGTGCGTGTCATGAGGACAAGCCTGTTGGCCAGCGGTAACGCTGGCGCAATGCGGACGTAAACATTGCGCGACGCGGCGAATTCACGGCACTCGCGGTCTAGCATACCCGGGCATGCGTGCGCTGTGCATCGCCTCGATTCTGATGTGTGCCGTGTCATCCAGTGCGGCGCAACCGGTCACCTCCGTCGATGTCCGGGTGGTCGATGACCGCACCGGCCTCGCGGTGCCAGACGCCCTCGTGTCGTCCGGCAGCGCGAGCGGCGGCAGCGACGCGGTCACCGTGGAAGTGACCGCGGACGGTTACGAGGCGCGCACGCTCATCGTCACCGCGGCCACGCCGCGCCCGCTCGTCGTGCGGCTGCATCGCCTGGCCCTTCGTGTCGACGAGCGCGTCGTCGTCACGGCCGGCCGCGCCAGAGAAGTGCTGTCGGACGTGCCGCGCGCGGTGTCGGTGGTGACGCGCGCCGATCTCGATGCACGCCTGCCGGGCACGACACCCGACGCCCTGATGGACACCGCCGGCGTGCTCGTGCAGAAGACCAACCTCGGCGCCGGCGCGCCGTATGTGCGCGGCCTCGTCGGCAACCAGATTCTGGTGCTCGTGGACGGCGTGCGCCTCAACAACGCCACCTACCGCTTCGGCCCGAATCAGTATCTGGGCACGGTCGATCCCGATCTGCTCGGCGGCATCGAGGTCGTGCGCGGGCCCGGGTCGGTGCTCTATGGCAGCGACGCGATCGGCGGTGTGGTCAATCTCGTCACCCGGGCGCCGGAGTTCTCGGCGAGCGGCTGGACACGCGCGCTCGAGAGCCGTGCGGGTATCAGCGCCGGCGCCGTCGAACAGCGCGGCCGCCTGGGCTTCTCGATGGCAAGCCCCAGCCTGGCCGTGCGCGGTGGCGTGTCGGCGCACAACGTCGGTGACATGCGCGCCGGCGGCAGCCGCGGCACGCTCTCGCCAAGCGGCTTCGGCGAAGCCGCCGGCGACCTCGCGCTGGCCGCGCGCCTGGCGCCGCGCCATCTGCTCACCGCGACGCTGCAGGCGCACCATCAGGACGACGTGCCACGCTGGGATCAGGTGGTGCAGCGGGGCTTCTCGCGCTACGCCTTCGACCCGCAGACGCGGCAACTGGCGTCGCTGCGCTACGCCGCACAGTCGCTCGGCTGGGCGGATGTCGTCAGCGCGACGGCGTCCTTCCAGCGCACAGAGGAGCGGCGCCGCATCCAGCGTGCCGGGTCGGTGACCGACACGACCGAGCGCGATCGCGTGCGCACGTTCGGCCTGTCGCTCGACGTGCAGAAGCGGCTCGCCGCGCAGTTCGTCCTGCAGGGCGGCGGCGAGTTCTACGCCGACACGGTCAGCAGCCGGCGCGTCGATCTCGATACGCGGACGGACGTGGCGTTGAACCGCCGCGGCCTCTATCCCGACGGTGCCACGGCGGCCAGCGCGGCCATCTTCGCCCGCGGCGTCTGGACGGCGGGCCGCGTGCGCGCCGAAGCCGGCACGCGCTACTCGTCGTTCCGCGTGTCGGCGTCGGATGCGACCTTCAGGGATCTCGACGTGACACCGAGCGCGTGGGTCGGTCAGACGGGTGCGTCAGTGCGGCTCGTGGGCCAGACGCTGCTCTTCGGCTCGCTCGCCCAGTCATTCCGCGCGCCGAACATCGACGACGTGAGCACGCTCGGACGTTTCGATTCGGGCATCGAGGTGCCGTCGGCCGGCCTGGCCCCCGAACGTGGCCTCACGAGCGAAGTCGGCCTCCGCGCGCGCGGCCGGGCCGTGTCGGCCACGGTGGTCGCCTTCCGCACGAACCTCACGGACCTCATCGACCGCGTGCGCTCCACCTACGAGGGCCTGCCCGTGTTCGACGGCCAGCCCGTGTTCCAGAAGGCCAACGTGGGCGAAGCGCGCGTGACCGGCTGGGAATCGGAACTGGAGTGGCGCGCCGGTCGGGGCGTTGTGGTCACCGCGCACGCGACGGCCACGCGCGGTCAGGCGCTGACGAGGAACGAGCCGATGCGCCGCATTCCACCGGTGAACGGCGGCGTGGCGCTGCAGTGGCGTCCGCGGACGGGCACGTGGGCCGGCCTCGCGACCCGGTGGGCCGCGCGCCAGGACCGCCTGTCGTCGGGCGACCTGGCCGACCACCGCATCTCACCCACCGGCACACCGGCGTGGGTCACGGTGGACGCGTTCGGCGCCGCGCCGCTCGGGCGGCGCCTGCAGGTCACAGGCGGCGTGCGCAACCTCTTCGACACGCTCTATCGCGTG
>JBIKUN010000111.1:0-15557 GCA_044347565.1 Vicinamibacterales bacterium
CGCGCTGCGCATCATCTTCGCGTGCCGTGAACTCGGCATCAAGACCGTGGCCGTCTATTCCGAGGCCGACGAGAACTCGCTGCACGTGCGTTTCGCCGACGAGGACGTCTGCATCGGCGGTGCCCGCTCGAGCGAGAGCTACCTGAACGTGCCGGCGATCATCAGCGCCGCCGAGATCACCGGCGCCGATGCGATCCATCCCGGCTACGGCTTCCTGTCCGAGAGCGCCTACCTCGCCGAAGTCTGCGAGGCCTGCCACATCCGCTTCATCGGGCCCGATCCGCACGTCATCCGTCTGCTCGGCGACAAGTCGAAGGCGCGCCGGGCGATGAAGAAGGCCGGCCTGCCGATGCTGCCTGGCAGCGACGGCCCGGTCGAAAGCGAAGAACGCGCCGCGCAGATCGCCAAGGAGATCGGCTACCCGGTCATCATCAAGGCGGTGGCTGGCGGCGGCGGCCGCGGCATGCGTATCGTGAAGCAGCCGAGCGAACTGCAGCACGCGCTCCGCACCGCGCAGCGCGAAGCCGAAGCGGCCTTCGGTAACGGCGACGTCTACGTCGAGCGCTACCTCGAATCGCCGCGGCACATCGAGTTCCAGATCCTCGGCGACCATCACGGCTCGGTCATCCACCTCGGCGAACGCGAGTGCTCGATCCAGCGCCGCCACCAGAAACTGCTCGAGGAATCGCCTTCGCCGGTCATCTCCGACAAGGTGCGCCGCAAGATGGGCGCGCTCGTCGCCGATGCCGCCCTGGCCGTGCAGTACACGAACGCCGGCACGTTCGAGTTCCTCATGGACGACAAGGGGAACTTCTACTTCATGGAAGTCAACACGCGTGTGCAGGTCGAGCACCCCGTGACCGAACTCGTGACCGGCCTCGACATCGTGAAGGAACAGATCCGCATCGCCGCCGGCGAGCGCCTGTCGGTGCGCCAGAGCGACGTGACCTTCACCGGGCACGCGCTCGAGTGCCGCATCAACGCCGAAGACCCGGAGACGTTCGTGCCATCGCCCGGCGTCATCCATACCTTCTCGATTCCGGGCGGACCCGGCGTGCGGGTCGACACGGCCGCCCACTCCGAGTGCACGATCACGCCGTACTACGACTCGATGATCGCCAAGGTCATCGTGCACGGCCGCGACCGCGCCGAATCGATTGCGCGCATGAAGCGCGTGCTCGGCATGACGGTCATCGAGGGGATCAAGACCAGCATCCCGCTGCACCTCAAGATCCTGAGCGATCCGGATTTCGTGGCCGGCCGCATGAGCACGCACTTCATGGAGCGCTTCATGCCGCCCGCGAAACCCTCGCGAGCCGCCGAATCCGCCTGACCCCATCCGGCATGTCGCCGCTCTACGCCATCGTGGACGTCGATGTGTGCCTGGCGGCGGGGCGCTCGCCCTCGGATGTCGCGGCGGCATTCCTGCGCGCCGGCGTCAGCCATGTGCAGATCCGCGCCAAGCGTCTCGCGAGCGGCGCGTTCCTCGACCTCGTGACCGGCCTCGTGCCGCAGGCCCGCGCGGCCGGCGCGACGCTGCTCGTCAACGACCGGGTGGACGTGGCGCGCGCCGCGGGCGTCGGCGTGCATCTGGGGCAGGAGGACCTGCCGGTCGCAGGCGCCCGCCGCGTTCTTGGCCCGGCTGCGGTCATCGGCCGGTCGACGCACACGGCGGACGAACTCGCGGCGGCCCTGGCCGAGCCGGTGACCTACGTGGCCTACGGGCCCATCTTCACTACGCGCACGAAGGCCAATCCGGATCCGGTCACGGGCCTGGAGGGGCTGCGGGCCGCGGCGGCGACCGCACGCGCGGCCGGTCTGCCGCTCGTCGCCATCGGCGGGATCACGATCGCCACGGCGCGGGCGGTGACCGCGGCCGGGGCCACGGCCGTTGCCGTCATCAGCGACCTCGTCGTCATGGGTGAGGATCCGGAGGCGCGGGCCCGCCGGTTTCTCACGGCGCTTTCGGCCAACCCGGTATAATTCCCCGGTCATTCCGCGGATTCCGGCGCCAGCACCGGAACTCGCGGCCACATGGAGGCGGAATGGATTCGAACCTGCTCAAGACGAAGTCGATCGAGCAACTCGTCGGTGACGTCGAGCACGGCAGCAAGGCGCTGCGACGCAGCCTCACCGCGTGGGACCTCACGCTGCTCGGTATCGGCGCCATCATCGGCACCGGCATCTTCGTCCTGACCGGCACGGCCGCGGCCAACCAGGCCGGTCCCGCCATCATGATGTCGTATCTCGTCGCCGGACTCGCGTGCGGCTTCGCGGCACTCTGCTACGCCGAGTTCGCCTCGATGATTCCCATCGCCGGCAGCGCCTACACCTACGCCTACGCCACGATGGGCGAGCTGTTTGCGTGGATCATCGGCTGGGACCTCATCCTCGAGTACGCCGTCGGCTCGATGACCGTCGCCATCGGCTGGAGCGGCTACATGCAGAAGCTGCTGTCGGGCGCCGGCATCACGCTGCCGGTGTGGATGTCGGCGGCACCGAGCGCCACCTCGCCTGGCGCGATCATCAACCTGCCCGCGGTCATCATCGTGCTCTGCATTATGTACCTGCTGGTCGTGGGCATCCGCGAGAGCGCGCGTTTCAACGCCATCATGGTCGGCGTGAAGCTGGCCGCCGTCGTGTTCTTCATCGGCGCCGGCGCCGTGTATGTGAAGCCCGAGAACTGGGACCCGTTCACGCCGTACGGCTGGTCGGGCGTGATGGGCGCCGCCGGCGTCGTGTTCTTCGCTTACATCGGCTTCGATGCCGTCTCGACCACCGCCGAAGAAGCCAAGAACCCGCAGCGCGACCTGCCGATCGGCATCATCGCTTCGCTCGTCGTCTGCACGCTGCTGTATCTGGCCGTGGCCGCCGTGCTCACGGGCATCGTGCCGGTGGTCGACTACAAGGCCGACCAGGCGTTCCTCAACGCGCCGGTGGCCTTCGCGCTCAGCCTCATCGGGCAGGACTGGGCCGCGTATCTCGTCTCGGCCGGTGCGGTCGCCGGGATCACCTCGGTGCTGCTCGTGATGCTCATGAGCCAGCCGCGGATCTTCTTCGCGATGAGCCGCGACGGCCTGCTGCCGCAGGGTGTGAGCAAGGTGCACCCGAAGTTCGGCACGCCCTACATCACCACCATCATCACCTGCGTCATCGTCGCCATCGTGGCCGGCGTCACGCAGATTCAGACGGTGGGCGAGATGACCTCGATCGGCACGCTCTTCGCCTTCGCCATCGTCTGCGGCGCGGTGCTGATGCTGCGCGTCAGCCGTCCGGAGGTGCATCGTCCCTTCCGCGTGCCGTTCGGACCGATCTTCCCCGTGCTCGGCATCGTGTTCTGCGTCTACCTGATGCTGAACCTGCCGATCCTGACGTGGGTCCGCTTCCTCGTGTGGCTCGACCTCGGCATGGTCATCTACTGGTTCTACGGCCGCACCCACAGCCCGCTCGTGAACCAGGCCGAAGCGAACCGCCGCACGTCGTTCCAGGGCATCGCCAACTTCGTCTACGTCGCCGGCATCCTGGCCATCTTCAACTTCGCGTGCGTCACCGCGCTCGCCTACATGACCGAGTTCGGGATTACGACCGAGACCATCGCCAAGTGGCACGAGATCGGCGTCACGCCGGAAGCGGCCGATGCGTTCGCGCTGCGCTGGCTGGCCGTCTCGGTGGTGGTGTTCCTGGCGGGCTTCGGCATGCGGAAGGCGAGCGGCGCCGACGCCGCCGCGGCCTGACCCGGGCTGTCTGCCCGTGACGTGGGGAAGCGGCGCCTGTCGTGAACGTCAAGAGCCAGACGACGCTGTCGTGGGCCCGGGGGCCCGGGCTGGGCGTCGTGCTCTTCCTGCTCGTCAGCGCGCTCGGCACCGTCGGCTACATGCTCATCGAAGGCTGGTCCCTGTGGGACTCGGCCTTCATGACCATCATCTCGGTCACGACCGTCGGCTACGGCTACGTTCATCCGCTGACGCGGGCCGGCGAGGTGTGGACGACGTTCGTGCTGCTGGCGGGCATCTCGACGCTGTTCTACACGGCTTTCGTGCTGATGGCGCTCGTGGTCGACGGCGGCTTGTATCGCGGCTTCGAACAACGGCGGTTGGCGCGCATGCTCGATGATCTGACCAATCACTTCATCATCTGCGGCTACGGACGCATCGGCAGCACCATCACCGAGGAGTTCCGGCGCCAGGGCGTGCCGTGCATCGTCATCGAACGTGACCCCGACAAGGTGCACGAGATCATCGCCGGCGGGGGCATGGCGGTTGAGGCCGACGCCAGCCGTGAAGATGTGCTGAAGCGCGTCGGCATCGATCGGGCGCGCGGCCTCATCGCCGCCGTCTCGACCGATGCCGAGAATGTGTACGCGGTGCTCACCGCGCGCGTCCTGCGGCCGGACCTGTTCATCATCGCCCGCGTCGAGTCGGAGGATGCCGAGCCGAAGCTGCGGCGCGCCGGCGCCGATCGCGTGATTTCCCCGTATACGCTCGGCGCGATCCAGATGGCGCACACCGCACTCCGGCCGGCGGTCGTGGATTTCATGCGGCTCGCGACCAGCTCCGAACACCTCGACCTCTCGGCCGAGCAGATCGAGCTGGCGCCCGGCGGCGAGCTCATCGGGCGATCCATCCGCGACGCTGAGCTGCGGCAGCGGTTCGGCGTCATCGTCGTGGCGATTCGCCGCGCAGAAGGACACATGGAGTTCAATCCCTCACCGGACGCGCGGCTGCACGCCGGCGATCAGCTTGTACTGCTCGGCAGCACCGAGAAACTGCGCGAGCTCGACGCGGTGGCCAGGCCCGCGCGCGGCGCGGGAGCCCAGGCATGAGCGCGCGCAGTCTCGACGGCACCGCCACCGCCACGCGCATCCGCGCCGAACTCGCGGACCGCATCGCGCGGTTCACCGCCGCGGCCGGACGTCCGCCGGCGCTCGGCATCGTGCTCGCCGGCGACGATCCGGCCTCGCAGATCTACGTCAGCAACAAGCTGCGCACGGCGGGTGAGGCCGGGTGCCGCGCCGAGCTGTTCCGGCTGCCGGCCGACGCCTCGCTCGACGACACTCTGGCCGTCGTGGCGCGTCTCAACGCCGACGAGGCGTTCGACGGCATCCTCGTGCAGTCGCCGCTGCCAAAGGGCATGGGACGCGATGCCGAGCAGCGCGTGTTCGACGCCGTCTCGCCGGCCAAGGACGTGGATGGCTTCCACGCGCAGAACGTCGGCCTGCTCGTGCAGAAGCGGGCGCGCCTCGTCGCCTGCACGCCGTCTGGCGTGATGCAGCTCCTGGCCCGTGAAGGTATCGCCCTGGCGGGGAAGCGCGCGGTCGTCATCGGCCGCAGCGACATCGTCGGCAAGCCCATGGCGCTGCTGCTCCTGCATCAGGACGCCACCGTCACCATCTGCCATTCACGCACGCCAGACGTGGCGGCCCTGGCGAGCGAGGCCGATATCCTGGTGGCCGCGGTGGGCCGTCCCGCCTGTGTGACGCCGGCGTACGTGAAGCCCGGCGCGACGGTGATCGATGTGGGCATCAACCGCGTGGACGACGCCGCGCTCGTCGCCAGCTGGTATTCCGAAGGACATCCGCGCCGCCTGCAGTTCGAAAAAAAGGGCTCGCTCGTCATCGGCGATGTACATCCGGCCGTCTGGGCCGTGGCCGGCGCCGTCACGCCCGTGCCGGGCGGCGTCGGGCCGCTCACGATCGCCATGCTGCTCGCCAACACCGTGACCGCCGCGGAAGCGCGCGCTGGTCTGCTGATCGCGGACTGACCGCACCGTGCGGGTCGCACTGACGGGCGGCATCGCCACGGGGAAGAGCGTCGTGGCGCTGGCGCTGCGCGAGGCGGGCGTGGCCACGGTCGACGCGGACGTGCTGGCGCGCGATGCCCTGGCGCCGGGCTCCCCGGGCCTCGCCGAGGTCGCGGTGCGATTCGGCGCCTCCGTGCTGCGGGCCGACGGCACACTCGACCGGGCGGCGCTCGGTGCGGTGGTGTTCTCGGATGCGGCGGCCCGCCAGGATCTGGAGCGGATGGTGCATCCGCGCGTACGTCGCGGCATCGACGCGTTCTTCGCGACGCTCGCGCCCGGCGCCCCCGGGATCGCCGAGATTCCCCTGGCCTACGAGACCGGCTGGGCCTCCACCTTCGACCTCGTCGTCGTGGTCGCGTGCCGTCCCGAGACGCAGCGCGCGCGGCTCATGGCGCGCGACGGCTTCACGGCGGCCGACGCCGACCGCCGCCTGGCTGCGCAGTGGCCCATCACCGACAAGGTGCGGCTGGCCGATGCGGTGGTCGTGACCGACGGCGACATGACCGCCACGTTCACGCAGGCGGCCCGCCTCGCCGCCTGGCTCAGAGGTCGTTGCCGTCCTTCGTGACGGGCGCGATCCGCTCCTCCACGAAGGTATTCCACTCGTGGCAGTGCGGGCACTGCCAGAGCAGCTCCGTGCTGCGGTAGTGGCAGCGCAGGCAGACGTGAGGGTCGAGGTAGAACACCGCGGCCCTGGCGTGGGTCACGTAGCGCTCGACGGCGGCGCGTTCGAGGCCCGTGCGCAGCAGCAGCTCCCAGATCGCTTCGTGCACGGTCAGGCCATGCGGATTGTGGCTGAGCGCTTCGAGGAACTGATCGAGGGCCGCCGGCGTCTGGCCGGCATCCACGAGCGCGTGACCGAGCGCGAGCCGGGCCCGCCAGTTGTGGGGGTGCGCCGCGGCTACCCGGCGGCAGAGCTCCAGGAACCGATCCGGGTGGCCTGACGCGCGATACGCGTCGCGCAGGCGGTCGAGGACGAGGTGGGAACGATCGGGCGCGGCGTCGACCACACCCTCCCAGATCGCCACGGCCTCGGCGGTGCGGCCATCGCGCGCCAGTACGTCCCCCAGGTTCACCGATGCCGGCGTGACGCCGCCATCGAGCTGGAGCGCCGCGGAGAAGCGGGTCTTCGCCGCCGCGACGTCGCCGGCCTTGAGCGCCGAGAGGCCGCGTTCGTTCTCGAGGAACGCCAGGATCGTCTGGCTGCGCGCCGGTGACTCCGGCCCGGCCATCGCCAGCAGCTCCTGGCGCACCTTCGCGGCGTCTTCCCACTGCCGCTGTTCCTCATGGACCTTCTCGAGGTGCAGCAGCGCGTAGGCGTTCGACGGGTCGAGCCGGCGCGCTTCCTTGAACGCCTCGACCGCGCGATCGACGAAGCCGCCGCGCTTGTAGTCGAGGCCCAGGCAGAGCATCACGTAGGCGTGTTCGAGCCGCGTCAGTTTCTGCCGCTGCAGCAGCGACTGGTGCACCTGGATGGCGCGCGAGACCTGCCCGCGTTCGCGGTAGACGTTGCCGAGGATGAGGTGGATCTCGAGCGCGTCGGCATCGACGCGGGCCGCATGGCTCAGTTCCTCGATGGCGAGGTCGATCTGATTCGCCACGAGGTAGTTCAGGCCGAGCACGTAGTGATGCGAGTCGCGCGCCTTGCGGCGGTCGATCCAGCGGCCGTCACGGAGCTTGTAGCGCTCCCAGGCCTTGCCGATGGCGACGCCGGCGAGCAGCGCGAGCAGCGCCGAGATGAAGGGGAGATAACCAGACAGCACGGCCAGCCTCTCTAGACCAAACCCGTACGCCAGAGGTCGTGCAGGTGCACGACGCCGAGCGCACGTCCGCTGTCGTCAACGACGACGACCGCCGTGATCTTGCGGCCCTCGAGCAGGTGCAGGGCCTCGGCCGCGAGCGTGTGCGGGGCGACCGTGACCGGCGTGCGGCTCATCACGTCGCCGGCGCGCAAGGTCAGGACGTCGCGGTTCGTCGCGAGCGCGCGCCGCACGTCGCCGTCGGTGACGACGCCCGTGAGCACGCCGCCCGCATCGACGACGCAGGTGATGCCCATGCGGCCGCGCGTGATCTCGGCGATCACGTCGCGCATCGGTGTCGCCAGCGGCACGGCCGGCAGATCGGCTCCGGTACGCATGATGCCGTCCACGCGGCGGGCCCGGCGGAAGAGCGTGCCGCGCGGATGCAGGTCCGCGAAGTCGTCCGGGCTGAAGCCCTTCTCGACGAGCACGGTCATGGCCAGCGCGTCGCCGAGGGCGAGGGCGGCGGTGGTGCTGGCGGTGGGCACGAGGTTCATCGGACAGGCCTCTTCCGACACGCTGCAGTCGAGCACCACGGTCGCCGCCCGGGCGAGCGTGGAGGCCGGGTCCCCGGTCATCGCGATGAGCGTCGCACCGAGACGCTTCAGCGTCTCGAGGAGGCGGGTCAGTTCCTCGGTTTCTCCGCTGTGCGAGAGCGCGATCACGACATCGCTCGGCTGAATCATGCCGAGGTCGCCGTGCACCGCTTCGGCCGGGTGCACGAAGTAGGCAGGGGAGCCGGTGCTCGAGAGCGTCGCCGCGATCTTCCGGCACACGATACCCGACTTGCCCATGCCGGTCAGGATCACGCGGCCGCGGCAGTCGCGCACGAGCGCCACGGCGGCCGTGAAGCGCTCGTCGAGGCGGTCGGCGAGCGCCCTGACGGCATCCGCTTCCGTGTGCAGCACCTTGCGGGCGAGGGAGAGGTCAGCCATTCGACCTCACGACCTGGTCAACGGCCACGAGCTGGCGCAGCAGGGGCTCGAGCGCGGCCAGTGCCAGCGCGTTCGCCGCGTCGCTCTTCGCCCGCGGCGGATCCTCGTGGACCTCCATGAAGACGCCGTCCACGCCGGCCGCCACGCCCGCGCGGGCCAGCGGGGCGATGTACTGCGCGAGGCCGATCGTGACGCCGTCGCCGGCGCCCGGCAACTGCAGGCTGTGGGTGACGTCGAACACCACCGGATGGCCGAGTTCCCGCATCATCGGCAGGCCGCGCATGTCGACGACGAGGTTGTTGTAGCCGAACGAGGAGCCGCGTTCGGTCAGGATGACGCCGGCAGCGCCGCTCTCGACGAGCTTCGTCACGACATGACGCATGTCCTTCGGGGCGAGGAACTGCGCCTTCTTCACGTTCACCGTGCGCCCGGTTCCGGCCGCCGCCACGAGCAGGTCGGTCTGCCGCGACAGGAACGCGGGAATCTGCAGCACGTCGGCGACCTCCGCCACCGGCGCCGCCTGCGACGCCTCGTGGATGTCGGTCAGGATCGGCAGGCCCGTCCGCGCCTTCACCGCGGCGAGCGCCTTCAGGCCCTCGGTGAGGCCGGGTCCGCGGAACGAGGAGAGCGACGTCCGATTGGCCTTGTCGAACGAGGCCTTGAACACGAGCGGCACGCCCGTCCGAGCCGCAATCGCCTGGATCTCGAGCGCGAGATCCAGGACGTGGGCCGCGCTCTCGATGACGCAGGGGCCGAGGATGAAGCCCAGCGGATGCCCGGTGCCGAACGTGACGGTGCCGGCACGCACCTCCTGCACGCGCACCATGTCAGGCAATCGCGCTCGCTTCGTTCACCTGGCCGAGCCTACTCTGCCGGTGCCGGTAGGACGCCTCGACGAAGCTGGCGAAGAGCGGGTGCGGCCTGAGCGGACGCGACAGGAACTCGGGATGGAACTGCACGCCGAGGAACCACGGATGGCCCGGCAGTTCGGCGATCTCGACGAACTTGCCGTCGGGCGAGCGGCCGGAGATGAGCATGCCGTGTTCCTTGAGCGCCGGCTCGTAGAGCGTGTTGAACTCGAAGCGGTGACGGTGCCGCTCCCAGATGATGTCGGCGCCGTAGACGCGGCGGGCGAGCGAGCCGGGGGCGAGTTCGCAGGCATAGCGGCCGAGGCGCATCGTGCCGCCGAGGTCGTCCACGCCGAGCAGGTCGCGCAGCTTGTAGATCACCTTGTGCGGCGCCGATTCGTCGAACTCGGTCGAGTCGGCGCCTTCGAGCCCGCACACGTTGCGCGCGAACTCGACCGTGGCCCACTGGAAGCCGTAGCAGATGCCGAAGTAGGGCACGGTGCGGGTGCGGGCGAACTCGGCCGCTTTCATCATGCCGCGTGTGCCGCGCGTCCCGAAGCCGCCCGGCACGAGGATGCCCGCCGAGCCCTCCAGCAGGCGCGTGCCACCCTCCTGCTCGAGCGCTTCGGCCTCGACCCACTGGATGCTGATGCGGAGCCGGTGCGCGAAACCACCGTGGTACAGGGCTTCGTTCAGGCTCTTGTAGGAGTCTTCGTAGCCGGTGTACTTGCCGACGACGTGGATGGTGAGTTCGTCGTGCGGGTGTTTGATGTTCTCGACGAGCTGCTCCCAGGCGCGCGCATCGCCGGTCGTCGGCGGCAGGCCGAGGCGCTGCAGCACCACGCGGTCGATGCCCTCCTCGCGCAGCGCCAGCGGCACTTCGTAGATCGTCTCGACGTCGCGGGCGGTGATGACCGCCTCCTGATCGACGTCGCAGAAGAGCGCGATCTTCGATTTGATGTCGCGGTCGAGCACGCGGTCGGTGCGGCAGAGGAGGATGTCGGGCTGGATACCGATCGAGCGCAGGTCGCGCACGCTGTGCTGCGTGGGCTTGGTTTTCAGTTCACCGGCCGAGCCGATCCACGGCACGAGTGTGAGATGCATGTAGAGCGTGTGGTCGCGGCCGACGTCCTGGCGGAACTGGCGGATGGCCTCGAGGAAGGGCAGGCTCTCGATGTCGCCGACGGTGCCGCCGATTTCGACGAGCACGACATCCACGTCGCGGCCGACGGCGCGGATGATGTCCTTGATCTCGTTCGTGATGTGCGGGATGACCTGTACCGTGCGCCCGAGATAGTCGCCGCGGCGTTCCTTCTGGATGACCGACATGTAGATCTTGCCGGTGGTCCAGTTGCTGTTGCGCGTCGTGGTCGTATCGGTGAAGCGTTCGTAATGTCCGAGGTCGAGGTCCGTCTCGGCGCCGTCGTCGGTCACGAACACCTCGCCGTGCTGATACGGGCTCATCGTGCCGGGATCGACGTTGATATAGGGGTCGAACTTGAGCAGGGCGACCGTGTAGCCGTGGCCTTCGAGCAGCGCGCCGATCGACGCGGCGGCCAGGCCCTTGCCGAGCGACGACACGACGCCTCCCGTGACGAAGATGTACTTGGTGGGTCGGGGTGATGTGCTCATAAGTCGGACACCGTACGGCGGGCGTGTGCGAGATCGTCGGGCGTGTCGACCGACAGCGAGACGTAGGCGCTGTCGAGGACGCGGATGGGAATGCCGTGTTCGAGCGCGCGGAGCTGCTCGAGCGACTCGGCGCGTTCGAGCGGCGTCGGCGTGAGCGACGCCAGCCGCAGCAGGGTGGCGCGGCGGTAGCCGTAGACGCCGACATGCACGGCGGGCTCGGCGCCGCCGGCGGCGCGGGGAAAGGGAATCGGCGCCCGGGAGAAATAGAGGGCGCGCCCGGTCAGGTCGCGCACGACCTTCACGAGATGCGGCGACTGCACGTGTTCTCCGGGCAGGAACGGCCGGCACAGCGTCGTCATCTCGACCGTGCGGTCGCGCACCAGTGGCGCCGCCAGCAGATCGATGGCGGCCGGGTCGATGAACGGCTCATCGCCCTGCACGTTGATGACGACGTCGCAGGGCAGGGTGGCGGCGATCTCCGCCAGCCGGTCGGTGCCCGTGGCGTGGTCGGCGCGGGTGAGCCACGCGAGTCCGCCGAAGCCCTCGACCGCGTCCACGATCCGCTGATCGTCGGTGGCCACGATCACGGCATCCACCGCGGCCATGGCCGCGCGGCGGTAGACGTGTTCGACCATGGGCCGTCCGTGGATGTCAGCGAGAGGTTTTCCGGGAAGGCGGGAGGAATGATATCGCGCCGGGACGATCGCGACGACCGAAGCTTCCGACAGTCCGGCCGGCAGTCTGCCTGGAACAGCGGGCACGGCGAATACTACCACAGTGCACACGGTGGCATGGGGTGGTGGTGGCCGGCCGGGGCCGACCGATACTATGCTGCAGGGCGATGCGCACCGACACACACCGTCTCGCCGGCACGCTCGTGGCGCTCGGCTTCCTGGCCGGGTGGTTTTCGGCCTCGTGGGTGAGTCCGCCCACCGCCGTCACGCAGGTGCGGCCGGCCCGTTCCGTGGCGCCGCCGCCCGACGTGCCCATGCCGCGCGTCGCCCTCGATGTCGTGACCGCGCCCGACACGTCGCCGGCGTCGGCCCGAAACCCCTTCGTCTTCACCGACCGTCCCGCTGTCGCGCGGGCCGCCGTGGCGCGGGGTGACGCCGGCATGCCGGCATTCGCCCCGGTGGACGAGGCCGCGCCAGCGGATCCGGCGCCGCCGGTGGCCGCTGATCCGCCGCCACCGTCCTGGCGTGTCGTCGGCCTCGCCGCCGACGCTGAGGGTCGTCTCACCGCCGTCGTGACCGGCGCCGGCGATGTGTTCCTGCTCGGCCTCGGCGATCGGTTGCCGGACGGCTCGTCGGTCGTCGAGATCGATGGCACCGGCCTGGTGCTGTCGACGCCGGCCGGTGAACGCATGACGCTGCGGTTTCCGTAGTCCGCGCGTCACGGGCAATCACCCGAAGAGCCGTGCCACGTCGCGCCACGGTTGCTGAATGTGTGCGCGTGCCGTCTGGCATGCGTCCGCTTCCGCGAACGCCACGATATAATGTGGCGCTTGTGCGCCGCGGCGTGTGGGCGCATGGCGGAGCGGGTCGGCGGCACCGGCGCGCACCACACGTGGTGCAAAGTGGTGTTTTGTTCGACTTCGGGTGGGATTCCAGCCGCTTTACACGGTGTTTTCCACAAGCTTTTCCACAGAAGGTGTTGAACGTTCGAACCATGTGCGGCGGGGGCCTGACCTAATGCCAGGCACCGACACGGGTTCGTGGAGTGCAGGAGCGTAGCAATGAACCGAAAAGTGACCGTGGTGGGTGGCGCCGGCAACGTGGGCGCGACCGTGGCGCGCGCCGTCGCGCACAAGGAACTGGCCGACGTCGTCATTATCGACATCGCCGACACGAAGGCGGCAGGCATCGCGCTCGACATCTACCAGTCGTGCCCGGTCGCCGGTTCGTCGGCGAAGGTCGTGGGCTTCGGCGCGACCGACGAGGGCTTCGCGCACACCGCGAACTCGGATGTCGTCGTCATCACCTCGGGCGTGCCGCGCAAGCCGGGCATGAGCCGCGACGACCTGCTGGCCGTCAATCACGACATCATGAAGTCGGTCACGGCGCAGATCGTGAAGCACTCGCCGAACACGATCATCGTGCCCGTCGCCAACCCGCTCGACGCGATGTCGCAGGCCGTCTACCGCCTGAGCGGCTTCCCGCGTCAGCGCGTCATCGGCATGGCCGGCGTGCTCGACTCGGCCCGCATGCGCACCTTCGTGGCCATGGAACTCGGCGTGTCGGTCAACGACGTCAACTGCTTCGTGCTCGGCGGCCACGGCGACACGATGGTGCCGCTGCCGCGCCTGTCGACGGTGGCCGGCATCCCGCTGACCGAACTGGTCGCGATGGGGAAGCTGTCCCAGGAGCGTCTCGACGCCATCTGCACGCGCACCGCCAACGGCGGCGCCGAGATCACGAAGCTCGTCGGCACGAGCGCCTGGTATGCGCCCGGTGAATCGGCCGCGGCGATGGTCGAAGCGATCCTGAAGGACCAGAAGCGCATCATGCCGTGCTCGGTGTTCCTGCAGGGCGAATACGGCATCAACGACCTCTTCGTCGGCGTGCCCGTGAAGCTCGGCGCCGGCGGCGTCGAGGAGATCATCCAGATCAACCTGACCGAGACCGAGAAGGCCGCCCTGCTGAAGTCTGCGGGCGCCGTCAAGGAACTGGTCGACGTCATCAAGGTCTGAGGCCCACGTGAAGATCCACGAATATCAGGCCAAGGCCATCCTCGCGAAGTACGGTGTGCCCGTGCCGCGCGGGGAAGTGGCCCTGACGCCGCAGGACGCCGTCGAGATCGCCAAGCGGCTCGGCGGGCCGGTGGCGGTCGTGAAGGCGCAGATCCACGCCGGCGGCCGCGGCAAGGGCGGCGGCGTCAAGGTCTCGAAGGGCCTCGACGCGGTCGACACCAACGCCAAGGCCATCCTCGGCATGCAGCTCGTCACGCACCAGACCGGTCCGGCCGGCCAGCGCGTGGGCCGCGTGCTGGTCGAAGAGGGGCTCGCCATCGCGCGTGAGCTCTACGTCGGCATGCTGGTGGATCGCTCCACGAAGAAGATTGTCCTCATGGCCAGCGCCGACGGCGGCATGGACATCGAGGACGTGGCGGCGAAGACCCCCGAGCGCATCCACAAGGCGCTCGTCGAACCGGGCACGGGCCTGCTGCCGTTCCAGGCGCAGCAGCTCGCCTTCGCCATCGGCCTCAGCGGCGACAGCGTCAGGAAGGCCACGAAGCTGATGCTGTCGCTCTATCAGGCGTTCCTGGCGTCGGATGCGTCGCTGCTCGAGATCAACCCGCTCATCGTGACGGAGAGCGGTGACCTGCTCGCGCTCGACGCCAAGATGACGATCGACGACAACGCGCTCTACCGCCACGCCGACTTCCGCGATCTGCGCGACCTGAGCGAGGAAGATCCGCTCGAAGTCGAAGCCTCGAAGTTCGCCCTCAACTACATCCGCCTCGAGGGCAACATCGGCTGCATGGTGAACGGCGCCGGCCTGGCGATGGCGACGATGGACATCATCAAGCTGTCGGGCGGCCAGCCGGCCAACTTCCTCGACGTCGGCGGCGGCGCCAATGCCGAGCAGATCCGCAACGCGTTCAAGATC
Organism: Vicinamibacterales bacterium; assembly: GCA_044347565.1. GTDB lineage: Bacteria > Acidobacteriota > Vicinamibacteria > Vicinamibacterales > UBA2999 > CADEFD01. The sequence continues at coordinate 14,622 of JBIKUN010000111.1, forward strand.
CTGATGTCGGACACGAACGTGAAGGCGGTGCTCATCAACATTTTCGGCGGCATCCTCCGCTGCGACGTGCTCGCCGCGGGCGTCATCGCCGCCGTGAAGGAACTGGGCGTGCCGGTGCCGATCGTCATCCGCATGAAGGGCACGAACGTGGACGAAGGGAAGAAGATGCTCGCCGAGAGCGGCCTGAACTTCACGACGGCCGACACCATGGGCGAAGCGGCCGTGCAGGTCGTGCAGCTCGCGGGAGGCGCTCAGTAATGGCCGTCCTGCTCGATTCCTCGACCCGCCTCATCGTCCAGGGCCTCACCGGACGCGAAGGCACGTTCCACGCGAAGGCCGCGGCGGCGTATCACACGAACGTCGTCGGCGGCGTCACGCCCGGCAAGGGCGGCACGACCCACGAGGGCTGGCCGGTCTTCAACACGGTGGCTGCTGCGGTGAAGGAGACCGGCGCGAACGCGTCGGTGATCTTCGTGCCGCCGCCGTTCGCGGCTGACGCCATCATGGAAGCGGCCGACGCCGGCATCGGCCTGGCCGTCTGCATCACCGAGGGCATCCCGGTGGTGGACATGCTCAAGGCGATGACGTTCCTCAAGGCGCGTCCCGCGACGCGGCTCATCGGTCCCAACTGCCCGGGCATCATCTCGCCCGGCAAGGGCAAGGCCGGGATCATCCCGGCGAACATCTGCAAGGAAGGCCGCATCGGCATCGTCTCGAAGAGCGGCACCCTGACCTACGAGGCGATCGACCAGCTCACGCGCCTCGGCTACGGGCAGTCGACGTGCATCGGCATCGGCGGCGATCCGCTTATCGGCACGACGCACATCGACGCGCTCGGCCTCTTCCAGAACGACCCCGATACCGACGCCGTCATCATGATCGGCGAAATCGGCGGCTCGGCCGAGGAAGAAGCCGCGGCCTGGATCAAGGACCACT